>JALXEI010000028.1 GCA_027069645.1 Hyphomicrobiales bacterium | reverse complement strand
TCAAGACTGTAGCGCCCGCTACGCATTGACATGGGCCACATGTTTCGGTTTTCGTCGATCAACACCAGGTTTTTGCCGCCCCGCTCAACAAGCAAAAACGGCACAGGGCGGTTCAGCGACAAAAGCAGACCGCAAATAATCAGTACCAATCCGCCATAGCGATAGCGCGAACGCCACAGACACAGCCAGAGCCCTCCGGCGATCATGACCAGCAAGGCGTTGTGGCTGATGGTTCCGACATTGACCCGCGCCTCGGCAAAACCGGATACGAACCGGGCAATGGAAACGATCAGCGCATTGCCCTGGCCCATCAGATAAAGAGGCGCTTCATGCAAACCGAACGGCATGGCGATCAGACCGGCCAGCGCCAGCGGCATCACAATCAGCGACAGAATCGGAAGCGCGAGAATATTGCCGATCACAGACCAGGGGGTCATGTGATGAAAATGATAGACGGCAATGGGCGCAACAGCCAGACCGGCAACGACAGTGGTTGCCAGTATGGCAAGCCCCGCTCTGGCTGTTTTTTCCAGAATACGCATGACCGCAAAGGTACTGCCCGGATTTCGGGGCTGCAAAAAGCCGGTTTCGTAAAACGAGATCAACGCCACAACGGACGCGAAGGACATCTGGAACCCGACTTCCAGCAGGCTTTCGGGTCTGAAAATCAGTATCAGCAATGCCGCTATTGAAACATTGCGCAGACTGAGGGCATTGCGACCGGCAATCACCGCCACAAACATGATGGTGACCATGATAAAGGCGCGCAATGTCGAAATGCCCATCCCCGACAGCATATAGTAGCTGCCTGCAACAAGAATCGCCCCGACCGCCGCAATTTTACGCACATCCATCGCGAGGGCCAGCCATTGCCAGAGCGCCAGTAGCGCGCGCAACACCCAGTATACGGTTCCCGCCACCAGCGCCATATGCATCCCGGAAATGGCCAGCATATGCGCCAGACCGGCATCGCGAATGGCCGCCAGCACATCCTTGTCAATCGAACGTTTTTCCCCGACAATGAGCGCAACGGCAATATCCCCGCCCGGCCCCCTGACAACGGCCCTGATTTTACGCGCGATGAACCGGCGAAAGCGCTCGCGCGCGACAGCAAACGTATTCGCCTCACGGCCTTCCAGAATTTTAACCCGGGAAATCGCAAAGCCGACGCCGCCGATCCCCTCGAACCATGCCTGTCTTGCAAAGTCAAAACCATCCGGACGAACGGGACCAGGCGGAGGGCGCAAAACGGCGCGCACTCTGATTCGGGCGCCGACAAAAAGAGGCTTGTCCCTGATATGACTGGTGATCCGCAAACGCCCTGGCGTCCTGCCTGCCGGAAGGCCGGATATTTTGATGCGGGAAAGATATAACTGTTTTCGGTTTCCCGGCAAGGGCGTCACCTGATCAAGCAGCGCTTCAACGAGATAAACGCCTTTGGCCTTTTGCAATACCGGCGCCCGAACCATCTCGGTACGAATTTTCGCAAGAGCAAATCCGCCCGCCGTCGTCACAAGCATCATCGCAACAATAAACGGCAGACCCCGACGCATAGATATCCCTGCGACAAGCAGTACCCCTGCAAACAAAAGCCCTGTAAAAGCCCCTGTCGGCTCGAACGGCAGGGCAAAACAGATCCCGATCCCTACCCCTGTAAAAACAGGCAGCCACAGAAAAAAACGCCCCTCCTCCAGCGTGAGAAAGTGATTGATATGAAGCACGAGATGGTGATATCCCTCCCTCCACCATCCCTGTGGTCCGGACTCGCCGGAAGCTTGATGTGGAATATATCTGTCCCCCTGTTGATCATTCACAGCAAAGCTTTCCTCTTGCAACTTACCGCCCGGGCTGCTCTATGATAACCTGCTGCGGCCCTGTGCCCAACCAGGTCGCAAACTCGTAAACGGATCAACACAGTTCAAAACCGTTTACGAGTTTCCGGCCTCGCCTGCCGCAGTCCCGCGCCTGAATAGCCGCTCACATTGGGGTTTACCAGGGCGACACATCAAAACCGTCACAATATGCCGGTTCGCGCAAGGAGATGATATGACAAAAAAGGCAATCACCAGATTTGCCCCTTCCCCGACCGGCTTTCTTCATATTGGCGGAGCCAGAACGGCGCTGTTCAACTGGCTGTATGCCCGCCGCAATGGCGGTAAAATGCTGCTGCGCATTGAGGATACGGACCGTGCCCGTTCCACAACCGAGGCCATAGATGCTATTCTTGATGGTATGAAATGGCTGGGCCTCGACTGGGACGGGGAAGTGGTCTATCAGCACCAGCGCGCCGACCGGCATACAGAAATAGCCCGCCAGTTGCTGGCGGAAGGAAAAGCCTATTATTGCTACTGCTCCCCTGAAGAACTGACGAAAATGCGCGAAAAGGCCCGGGCAGAAGGACGTGCGCCCGGCTATGATGGCACATGGCGCGACCGCGACCCGTCCACAGCCCCCGACAATGTCAAACCGGTGGTTCGTTTCCGGGCCCCCGATGAAGGCGAAACAGTCATACGTGACCATGTTCAGGGTGATGTGCGCTTTGCCAACCGGGATCTTGATGATCTCATTCTGTTGCGTTCCGATGGTACGCCCACCTATATGCTGTCTGTCATTGTGGATGATCATGATATGGGGATCACACATATTATCCGCGGCGATGATCATCTGACCAATGCCGCCCGCCAGTCACAGATCTATGCCGCTCTGGGCTGGCAGCCCCCCGAATTTGCCCATATTCCTCTGATTCACGGTCCCGACGGGGCCAAATTGTCGAAACGGCACGGCGCGCTTGGCGTCGAGGCCTACCGGGCAATGGGCTATCTGCCCGAAGCCCTGCGCAACTATCTGGTGCGGCTTGGCTGGAGCCACGGCGATGACGAAATCATTTCAACGAAACAGATGATTGAATGGTTCGACCTTGATCATATCGGCCGCTCGGCAGCCCGTTTTGACTTCAAAAAGCTGGAAAATCTCAACGGCCATTATATTCGTCATGGCGATGATCGTGAACTGATCAGTGCAATCAAAGTCTCCCTCCACGAATTTGAGAGTTGTGAGGATCTTGCCGAAAGTCTTGATGAAGAGGACTGGCGCAAATTTGAACTGGCCATGCCGGGCCTGAAGGAGCGTGCCAAAACCCTGGTGGAACTGGTCAACAATGCCCGCTATCTGTTTGTCAAACGGCCCTTGTCATTCGACAAAAAGGCCCGAAAACTGCTCGGAAAAGAAGACGCGCGGCATGTCCTTGAGCGATTGACTCCTGTACTCGAAAATATCGAAGAATGGTCTGTCGAGGCCCTGGAGCAAAGTGTTCGTGATTTTTCGCAGGAAACAGATATCGCCCTTGGAAAAATCGCCCAGCCCCTGCGTGCTGCCCTGACCGGCGGGGCTGTATCCCCCGGCATTTTTGACGTGCTTTTTGTCCTTGGCAAAAAAGAGACCCTTGCCCGAATAGCAGATGTCGGAAAGAACGACGAACTGTGACGGGCAAACACCCCTCTTGTGGCAGGGCCGATCATCCTCTATGAATAGGGGCAAACGGAAAACGATCCGTTTTCTCGTCATATAGCCGTGCGGTTGCATTCGTGTATGTCGTAAAAGGTGCCGGTTATCTTCTCCGTTTCGCAATCAGGAAAGAATATGAAGCCAAGCAAAGAAAAATTCACGATTACCTACAAGGGAAAAACCATTGAACTGCCGGTTTATCATGGCAGACAGGGGCCCGATGTCGTTGATATCGCCCGGCTTTACAAGGAAACGGGACTGTTCACCTATGATCCGGGTTACCGCTCGACAGCCAGTTGCAAGTCCCGCATCACATTTATCGATGGTGACAAGGGCATCCTTGAATATTACGGATATCCCATTGATCAGCTTGCCCGAAATGGCAACTTCATGGAAACCTGCTATCTTCTTTTGCATGGTGAACTTCCCACCAGCGTCCAGTATGAGGAATTTAACGAAGACATCATGAAGCACAGCATGCTGCATGAGCAAATTGTCAAATTCTATAGCGGTTTCCGCCGTGATGCCCACCCGATGGCTGTACTGGTAGGGGTTTTCGGGGCACTTTCTTCCTTCTACCACGAACACATGAATATTGATGACCCGGTGTTTCGCAATCGCGCCACCGTTCGCATGCTGGCAAAAATGCCCACCATCGCCGCAATGGCCTATCGCTATACACTGGGATGGACCTTTGTCGACCCGAGGGGGGATATGAGTTATGCAGGTAATTTCCTGCGCATGTGTTTCCTCAACCCCATGTATGAATATGAAGAGGATGAAGTGCTGTCGCGGGCGATGGACCGGATTTTCATCCTGCACGCCGATCACGAGCAAAATGCCTCGACCTCAACTGTGCGTCTTGCCAGTTCGTCCCGCGCCAACCCTTATGCCTGTGTGGCCGCCGGTGTCGTCAGCCTCTGGGGACCGGCACATGGCGGGGCCAATGAAGCGGCCCTTAACATGCTGAAGGAAATCGGCACGGTTGATCGTATTCCGCACTTTATCGAACGCGCCAAGGATAAAAACGATCCCTTCCGACTGATGGGCTTTGGCCATCGCGTCTACAAGAACTACGATCCGCGCGCCAAGGTCATGCAGCAGACGGCCCATGAGGTATTGAAGCACAAGGGCATCGACGATCCGTTGCTGGAAGTGGCGATGGAACTGGAACGGGTTGCTCTTTCCGATGATTACTTTATTGAACGCAAACTCTATCCCAATGTCGATTTCTATTCCGGCATAACCCTGCGCGCGATGGGCTTCCCGTCCAGCATGTTCACCGTCATGTTTGCCATTGCCCGGACCGTTGGCTGGGTCGCCCAGTGGCGCGAGGGGATCACCGACCCGGATCAGAGCATCGGTCGCCCCCGGCAGATCTATCTTGGCCCCACCATGCGCGATTACGTCCCCATGAGCGAACGCGGCTGAGAAGAATGAGCGAACGCGGCTGATCAGTCTGGCAAACAGGAGAGGACGACCCTTGCCGCTTCCCGGCTCGGCGTCGTATTTTCCAGCAGGGTTTTTTCGGCTACCCTTTCAAGGCCGCTTTTTTGCCGGGCCAGCACGTTTGTATCCCGGAGCAGTTCATCGGTGGCCCGGGCAAGGTTCTCCGGTGTGCAATCCTCTTGCAAAAACTCGGGGAAAACATTTTCGCCAAGCACAAGATTGGCCAGCACGATGGAATGAACACTGACGAGGCGGCGCAAACTGTATTCCGCGGTTCCCATTTTATAGGCAACAACCATCGGAACCTTGCACAGCGCCAGTTCAAGCGTGACGGTTCCCGAAGCCGCAAGAGCCGCATCGGCAAGATTGAAAGCGGCAAACTTGTCTTCCTCGCCCTGCAAAATATGAGGTTGCAGCGACCAGTCCCTCGCCGCTTCACGAACCAGCCTTTCAACCGAGGGCATGACAGGCAACAGAACTTCCAGTTTTTTATGTCGGGCCTGAAGAATATCAACCGCCGCGCCAAAGGGTTCCATCAGGCGCCGCACCTCGCTGCGACGGCTTCCGGGCAGAACCAAAAGCTTTTTCGCGTCCCCGTCAATCGCGAGGCGCGATTGCAGTTTTTCGGGGGAACATGATTGCATGAAAGACATTTTCTCGACGAGCGGATGCCCCACATAGGTACAGGGCGGCCCGCCAAGACGCCGATGCGCCTCGGGTTCAAAAGGCAGCAGGGCAAGAACGTGATCAATATAAGCTGCCATTTTACGGGCACGCCCCGGCCGCCAGGCCCAGACGCTTGGCGAGACATAGTCAATGAGGGGAATTTGCGGACGTTTGCGTCTGATGCGCCGCGCGATGGCATGGGTAAATTCGGCGCTGTCGATAATCACGACAATATCGGGCGAAAAGGCCAGAGCGGCATCAACCGTTTGATAGACCCGCCTGATAATGGCCGGAAGACGCGGAACGACATCGGTAAGCCCCATGACCGCCACATCTTCCAGCGGAAAAAGACTTTCCAGCCCTTGCTTTTCCATCAGTTCCCCGCCAACACCGGCAAACAGGGGCTGGCCTTCAAGTTGCTCGCGCAAGGATCTCATCAGGGCTGATCCGAGAAAATCACCCGAGTGCTCGCCCGCGACAAGGAAGATGCGTTTGCGTTTGCCTTTACTCATTGGTCATCCCGGCTCTCGCGTGCGCCAGGATGAACACCATAAAGGAACAAATCCCCATCATTGGCCGCACGAATGGTTGCCGCCCTGTCGGCGATCAATGTTTCACCGGCCGCAACAGCAATACCGGACAATCCGGCCGCAATGGCCCGTTCAACCGTATCGGGGCCAATGGTCGGCAGATCAATGCGCCGGTCCTGCGAAGGCTTGGGGACCTTGACCAGCACGCCATGACGCCCCTTGCGTCCCCATTGCCGGAGAGACTGACAGCGTTCCAGCATCCGGTCGGTCCCCTCGGCGGCTTCAATGGCAATCACATGCCCGTTGACAACAACAACGGCCTGGCCGACATCGAAACGGCCCAGCGTGTTCACCACATCCAGCCCCCGGGCCATGTCGCGATGATCGCTCTCTTTCGGCTGGCCATTTGTCATTGCGCCTTTTGCCGCCGCAAGCGAGGGAACGATATCAAGCACCGAGCAGACGCGGTGCCCCTTTTCCTCGAACAGACCGGCAATCCGGGAGAGGATAGTATCATCGCCCCCGCTTTTCAGCTTCATGATAAACGGCAGCAATTTGAGAGCGCCAAGGTCCATGCGCACCTGCGACAGGTCCGGTCGGGTGACATGGCCGATGATCACCACCTCCCGACAGTTTTCCTGCTTCAATATGGAAAACAGGCGCCCGATCTCTCCCCATTTGATCCAGCTGTGGGGATAAGAGGAGATAGCCTCGTCCGCCTCCCCGGTAATGCCAACAAGGTGTACCGCTCTTTGTTCCTTCAGCGCCGCCCTTGCCACATCACAGGGCAAGATACCGCCGCCGGAAATAATACCGAGCTTTTCTGTTTCCTTTGTCATAACCGGATTTCATTCATTCCTGTTCCGGGACCAGTCACTTCTGCGAAGGCACACAAAAAGAACGATCAGAGGCCGATTTGACAAACCGGACAATCTTTTGAACACTCTCGAAATCACTGTATTCCGCTTCAACAAGCGCAACGCGCTCCATCAGCGTACCCTCATCGGAAAACAGTTTTTTGTAGGCATTGCGTACCGCATGAATCTGTTCGCGCGGCAGGTTGCTGCGCCGCATACCGACAAGGTTGAGGCCAGCCAGTGAGGCCCGATTGCCCATCGCCATGCCAAAGGGAATAATATCGGCTTCAACACCGGTCATCCCCCCGACAAAGGCGAAATCCCCGACCCTTACAAACTGATGCAGGGCACAAAGACCGCCCAGAATAACCCTGTCACCAATAATACAATGTCCCGCAACCGTTGCGTTGTTGGCGAGGATCACGTCATCACCGATGATACAATCGTGGGCCACATGGGAGCCGACCATATAGAGACCGCGCGACCCGATTTTTGTTATACCGCCGCCGCCGCTGGTACCCGGATTCATGGTGACATGTTCACGGATAACATTGTTTTCACCGATAACAAGCCGGCTTTCCTCACCCGCGAATTTTTTGTCCTGGGGTATCAGGCCGATGGCACTGAAAGGAAAAATTTCTGTTCCCGAACCGATCTCGGTATGGCCGTCGATCACCACATGGCCCGCAACCCTGACGCCCGAACACAAATGCACATCCTTGCCAATCAGGCTGTAGGGACCAATCGAAACATCATCATCAATGCGGGCGTCTTCATCAACAATCGCCGTTGGATGAATATCTGTCATCAGGACATGGCCTTTGCATCAATATCGACCGTAACCATAGCGCTGATCTCTGCCTGGGCAACCATATCCTTTTCAACATAGGCCTCGCAGCGAAAACGCCAGACCTTGCCCCTGTTGCGTATTTTTTTGACATGATAACGCACCTGGTCACCCGGAACCACCGGCTTGCGGAAGCGCGCCTTGTCAATGGTCATGAAGTAAACCAGACTGGGTTCATAATCCTCTTCCATATTGAAAACGCAAAGAGCCCCGGCTGTCTGCGCCATGCCCTCGATCAGCAAAACCCCCGGCATCACCGGAAATTTGGGGAAATGTCCCTGAAAAAAGTTTTCATTATATGTGACGTTCTTAAGACCAATGGCACTTTCATCTCCCTCTATATCGGTGATCCGGTCCACCATCAAAAAGGGATAGCGATGTGGCAGCAGTTGCATGATTTTTGCGATATCTGCTGATTCGAGACTTGTCTTTTGTTCAGTCATCTGTTGTCCTTGTTATAGCTTTGGAAAGGATGCTTGCCAGTGGGCTGCCCTCTCTCCGAATTTCAGGCAATATCAATACCTTTATTTCTTTTTTGCCGCCAGACGACGCAGGGCAATTATTTCGCGTTTCCACTGCAAAACGGGGACAGCCGGTGCGCCACCAAGAATTGCACCCGGTTCAACATCCTTGGAGACCTTGCCGTTGGCCGCGATTTTTGCC
>JALXEI010000027.1 GCA_027069645.1 Hyphomicrobiales bacterium | reverse complement strand
CGTCCTTTCTTCGGCATGCGCGTGCGAATGTGTTCCCACAGATTGCGAAACTTGGGCATGTCGCCGCCGGGAATATTGTCCGCCACCGGGACACGCGGCAGTTTGACGATGCCGCATTCGATGGCGTCCATGAGGGAGAAATCACTCATGGTCCAGGGGAACAGGGTGCCTTCTGCATAGCCTGAGCCACTCAGAAAGAAAGGGGTGGCGGAAAGATCGATCACACGATTGAGCCCAAGCTTGCGGTTGACCGCCTCCAGGCCGGAGATCCACAGGCGGGCGGCCTCCCGATTCTTTTCGGCCTCTTTCTTCTCATCACCCTTCTTCTGCTCCTCGTCCGGATCACCGGGTTTCTCGCGGTAGCAGTGGTGGGCCTCATCATTGATCACCAGGATGTTTTTCATGCCCATCAGCTCGGGCATGACCCGTTGCAACATCTGGCCTTCGGTTTCCTGAGTATCCAGCGGCTTTCCATGGCCCTGGACCAATGCCCGGCCGCCCTTGGAGAGATCCATGCGCTCACGCCGCTTGAAGGCATGGTAGTTGGTGATTACTATCTTGGCCCGTTCCAGATCAACTAGCATGTCATTGGGAATCAGATCCCGGCTCTGGTAATAACTGTCAGGATCGTTGGGCTGCAGAACACGCAGGCGGTCACGGATGGTTAGCCCCGGCGCCACCACCAGGAAACCCCGGGTGAACCGCTTGCTCTGGGGATGTCGAACGGCATTGACGGTTTGCCAGGCGATCAGCATGGCCATCACGGTGGTCTTACCCGCGCCAGTGGCAAGCTTCAGCGCCAGGCGCATCAGTTCGGGATTGGCTTCGGCATTGGCATTCGCCAGATGATCCAGAAATTATTGACCGACCTTGCCCAACTGGGGCGCGACCTCAGTCAACCAGATTGCGGTTTCCACTGCCCACCTGGCAGAAGAAAGGCCGGATGCCACTGAAATTATGATGCCTCCAATGTTGCAGCAGGCGGGCGGTTTCCGGTGTCACCCGCCAATGTGTGGATGGCAACTGCCGCCATTTGTCGACTTCCTGGCGCAAACCGTTGATGATCGCCGTGTGGTCATATTGCTGATCTTCCGAAGAGAGCCCTTTGCCTTCATCAAACAACAATGAAGTTTGCTGGGCCACATCCATGCGCTTTTTTGGCTTGGGAATGGGGGTGATAAACTCAGCCCGGCGGCGGGATTCGATGATGCGTTGCGTCGGTTGACCGGTGTCGTCCAGTTCCCAATGGCGGTTTGGGTACTCGTAAGGAGAATTAAGAATAGGATGGTCGAAGAACGGATTAGACACGGCCTGTCGTCTCCATCGACTTGTCTTCAAGGTCCCAGCATGCGGACATCTTGCAAATCTTCCTTTGATTCACGTCATCAATCATTGTTGCTCCCAGTGTGAGATATCATTTCTGCCCCCTTATCAATTTTAGTGCCTGGAACCCAGGCGGAATTCATTTTTCCAAAATTGTTGAGGGGACTTCAACTTCACCAGCAGGGAGTCACATCGAAATCGTGATGAACGGAATGGATAGTTGATGATTCCCATTTGTCAGCAGGCCTACGGAAAGGCCCCAAGAGCAATCAGGATATACTAATAATTAATAACCAACAAATCAGCTGGTGACGCATGAGAATCACAACCCAGAGCGTGGACACCTGGAAAAAGCGCATACAAATCCCAGGATTGAAGGGTTCAACCTACCTATGTCAACAGGGGGGCAAAGTATGGGTAGCAGCGTCAGCTGACCACCAACTCCTCTGTAAAGAGGTGCTGGGTGAACCCAATGCGGTTCATTCCTTGGAGTCGTATATACGTTGGAATGACGTTTCGGCGGATAGGATCGTGGAGTTGGTCTATCGTCTGGCCAACGCAGAAAAGGTTCGATCATGAAAGCAATCAACCAGGCTCAAGAGATTTTCCGATTGTGTGTGGAGGCGGCCCAGGCAGCGACTGGGGAACCAACAAAAAGTGGGTATGACGTACCAGACTGGCGCAAGGACGCCGAGAAAGTTTTTGCCCAAAAGGAATGGCCAAAAGCCGACGCCATTGATTGGGACTATGTTTGGGAGAATCGCAAGGTTTTATCAGACACCTATGGAACACGAGGTTATTGGTGACAGGGAAGATGAAGCAGGTGGAAGGAGATAGCTGCTGTATGTTAGCTGTCCTGCTTGGCCAAACAGAAATTGCAGGAGCTGGGATCAGGTGTTGCAGTGATCAATGACAAGGCGGGAACGATGAACAAGCCGGAGTTGATGGCTCAAGCGGGGTGAGTACAGTGGATTTGGGTGACCAGATTTCGGAACGAAAAGTTCCAAATCTGCTACCTTATTGCTACCTCCATCGAACCCTAAACAAAAATAGCTTAGACGATTTCCGCCTAAGCTATTGAATTCTTTGGTGGCCAGGGACAGAATCGAACTGCCGACACGGGGATTTTCAGTCCCCTGCTCTACCGACTGAGCTACCTGGCCACGGGAAAGGCAGTATTGAACCAAGCATGGGAGCGTGTGTCAAGTTTG
>JALXEI010000026.1 GCA_027069645.1 Hyphomicrobiales bacterium | reverse complement strand
CAAAAATAAGGTCGGTATTTGACCGGAGTTTCCAACATTCACTTGACGGATACAAGGGCGGTGAAAACAGGGTACACGGTTTCTTATCCTCAACCTGTCAACAGCCCTGCAAATCAGCCTTCACCTGCCCGGCCCGTTCCTCTAGTATAGGGCCCTTCGTAGAATGCTGATGTTCTGAATATAATATATGGGGATGTTTATCCATGCGCTGGCCCGGCCTGTATCTGTCTGTTCTGCTCTTTTTCTCTTTTTCTCTTCCGGCGGTATCAAACGCAGCACCAAAGCTTGTTGCAAAGATTGATCTGTCCCAACAGCGCATGAGGGTTTATATCAACGGCCGCCAGCAATATTCTTGGCCTGTCTCCACAGCGCGGCGCGGATATCGCACACCGGTTGGATCATTCAGCCCCAAGGTGCTCAAACGCATGCATTATTCGCGCAAATACAACAATTCCCCCATGCCCCATTCGGTGTTTTTTCTTGGCGGCTATGCCATTCACGGCACCGGGGCCGTCCGGCGTCTCGGTCGCCCCGCCTCGCATGGCTGTGTTCGACTGCACCCCGGCAATGCCCGGCGACTCTACAGGCTTATCAGAGCTTACGGCAAACGCAACACGAGAATACGAATTGTATGGTAATTAACGTGCCTTTAACGACACCGGCACAAACGGTTCGGGGATTTTTTTCAGACGGGTCGTATTCCTGCCACAAACCTTGTTATAGTGATTATCACGAACCAACTACTGACTTCACAGAGAAAAGGGTGGCCTGCAAGGGGCACCCTTTTTTCGTTGTCAGAACAGTCACGAATAGCTGTTACCTATTGCTTTTTCAACAGATCCCGGATTTCTGTGAGCAGAACTTCCTGTTTCGAGGGCTCGGCAGCAGCTTCCTCCTTTTCTTTCTCCTCTTCCCTGGCCATCGCTTCCTTGGCCTTGTTCATCGCCTTGATCATCATGAACAGGACAAAGGCGACAATCAGGAAAGCAATAACGGCATTGAGAAACAACCCGTAATTGATGGTTACATCCTTGCCATCCAGTCCCTTGCCAAGGGAGAGACTCAGTTTTGAAAAATCAAGTCCACCGGAGAAATATCCGATAAAGGGCATAATCACATCGCCAACCAGTGACTTAACGATCGTCCCGAAGGCACCACCGATAATAATACCGACTGCCATATCAACCATATTGCCTTTCAGGGCAAATTCCTTGAATTCCTTTATCATACCCATTTGTCAGCATCCTTCCTTTTATTGATCTCCTCTGTCAACCGGCCGAAATTCCCGGAAAACAGGAGCTGCTCGACTTGACGCACGACTATTTTTAGATGAATCTGTCCGATTCGCAAAACAGATATGACATTTCGGGTACCGTGCACCGAATATTAGGACTCCTTATGTTAACAAGCATGGTAAACAGAGATGATTTTTGTCTGTTACACGTCACGAAACATACAGGAAATTGCGGTGCCCCAAAAAATTTTCAAGATAGAGCGGCAGCTCGCCTCCTCCGGCAACGATAATGATGCCCCCTGCCCGCCAGCGCATCACAACGAACTCATGAACGCCATTGGCGAGATCAGGGACCTTTTGTCGAACAACTCCGTCACAACGGATATACCGTCAAAAATTCTGGATGATTTTCGTGCCGATATGGCCGAAGCGGCAAAAATCAAGGCGGAACTGACCACGATTCAGCAGGCGATTGACCGCACCAAAATCGAGATTGCCGCTCTCAACATGGCCGGGGAAGAAACTCCCGATATTGCGCGCATGAGTGATGAACTGGGGGCCATCGTCTCAGGTACAGAACAGGCAACGGAAACGATTTTGTCGGCCGTGGAACAAATTGACGAAAATGCAAACGACCTCGCGGCCTCGGTTCGAACAAATGCCCAGAGAGATCTTGCTGCCGACATACAGGAGCAGGTGGTAAAGGTTTTTGAGGCCTGCAATTTTCAGGACCTTACAGGCCAACGCATCAGCAAGGTCATCAAAGCCTTCGGTTTTATTGAAAAACGCGTCGATCAGATGATGGAAATCTGGGGCGGCATAGATAGCTTCAAAGGTTTCGAACCCGAACAGATTACCGATAATGGCAGTGGCCACCATCTGCTCAACGGCCCGTCACTGGATTCAGATGACGATGTCGCCAATCAGGCGGATATCGACGCGCTTTTTGATTAGCCCCCTCGCTCCCGAATCGGCGCTGTCTCTTGTCCGGGAAGTGAAAAATCGAGGCAGAACGGGAAACATGAGTCACCCGGTTTTTCATTTTTTCATCAGTTGGCAAAGCGAAAATGCATCACATCGCCGTCATTTACGACATATTCCTTGCCTTCAAGGCGCATTTTTCCGGCCTCTTTGGCCCCCTGTTCACCGCCAAGGGAAATAAAGTCCTCATAGCTGATGGTTTCCGCGCGAATAAAGCCTTTCTCGAAATCGGTGTGAATGACTCCGGCCGCCTTTGGCGCCTTTAGTCCCTTGCGAATGGTCCAGGCACGTGCCTCCTTTGGACCGGCTGTAAAATAGGTGATAAGGTGCAGCAAATCGTAACCCGAGCGAATCAGGCGATTCAGCCCCGGTTCTTCAAGCCCCAGATCGGCCAGAAACTCGGCGCGTTCATCATCGGGCAGTTGCGCCACTTCTTCCTCGATCTGCGCAGAAATGATGATACTGACAGCCCCTTCTTCCGCTGCGCGTTTTTCCACCTGTTTTGAATAGTCATTGCCCGAAGCTGCACTGTTTTCATCAACATTGCAAACATACAAAACCGGCTTGGAGGTCAAAAGGTTCAGGGCATTGAAAACAGCGCGCTGTTCGGGATCAATATCGGCCATTCTGGCCGGTTTCCCCTCCTTCAGCGGCACAAGAGCCTTTTCGATCACCTCAATGGTTTCCCGCGCCGCCTTGTCCTGCCCTTTCGCTTTCTTTTCAAGCGCAGGCAGACGTTTTTCCAGACTTTCAAGGTCTGCCAGCATCAATTCTGTTTCCACTGTCTCGGCGTCGGAAAGCGGATCGATACGACCGGCCACATGGGTGATATTGTCATCATCAAAACAGCGCAACACATAGGCGATGGCATCCACTTCGCGAATATTGGCCAGAAACTGGTTGCCCAGCCCCTCTCCCTTTGAAGCGCCTTCAACAAGCCCGGCAATATCAACAAAAGTCAAACGGGTCGGAATAACGTCTTTCGAACCGGCAACACGGGAAATTTCATCAAGCCGCGGATCGGGAACCGGTACTTCACCCACATTGGGCTCGATGGTGCAGAAGGGGAAATTGGCCGCTTCCGCAGAGGCTGTTTGTGTAAGGGCGTTAAACAATGTGGATTTCCCCACATTTGGAAGCCCGACGATTCCGCATTTAAAACCCATATTGCCCTAGTCCTCATCCCCGTTGTCTTTTTTCCAGTTTTTCAGCAGGTCGGCGAGTGCACCCCTGTTATCCTTCTTTTTTGTTGCTGCCTTGCGCTCCGGCGCTGTCGGTTTTTCCCCCGGGGCCTGATCGCCCCTTTCTGACTTTTGACCGGACTTTCCGGGCGGTTCGAGATAATCCTGCATCTCTTTCAGAAAATCCGGCGCCCCTTTCTGCGTAAAAACATCCATCTTGCGGGCAATGGCCTCCAGAAGAGGCTCCAGCCATTGCGCATCGGCTTTTGCAAAATCACGCAGAACATAACCGGAGACCTGTGATTTTTGCGCCGGTCGTCCAACACCGATCCGGATGCGATGATAATCATTCCCGATATGGGCGCTGAGGGAGCGAAGCCCGTTATGTCCGGCATTGCCCCCGCCACATTTGGCCTTCAGCCGACCTGGTGGCAGATCAATCTCGTCGTGAAGAACAATGACATCATCAGCTTCAAGCTTGTAAAAACGCAGAGCCTCGCCAACGGCACGACCGGACTCGTTCATCCAGGTTTCAGGTTTCAGCAACAGGCACTTGTCGCGCCCCAGGCGCCCCTCGGCCACCAGCCCCGAAAACCGCTTGCGCCAGGGACCGAAATTGTGAAATTCATGAACATGGTCCACAGCCATAAAACCGACATTATGGCGATTGCGGGCATATTTATCTCCCGGATTTCCAAGGCCGACAATCAGTTTCATGTTTCATTCGCCAATGACAAAAATTGATCCCGCCCTTTACAGGGCAGGATCACACAGATGGATTTGACAAAGAGCAGATCCGTCAGTCTTCGCCATCCCCTTCGGCAGCACCCTCACCTTCACCTTCGGCTCCGGCTTCACCCTCTGCCTCGACGTCGGTTTCGGCAACCTCCTCTTCTGCGCTCTGCCCGGCAATCGTTGCCACGGTAAAATCGCGGTCGGTGATGGTCAGTTCAACGCCTTCGGGAAGTTTGATGGCCGAAGCATGCAGCGTATCCCCGATATCCAGCTCGGAAATATCGGCTTCAATGGCTTCCGGAATGGCATCGGCAGGTGCAGAAACCTCGATTTCATGGCGCACAATATTGAGAACCCCGCCGCGTTTCATGCCCGGACTGGCGTCTTCTCCGACAAAGGTTACAGCAATCTCGACCACAAGCCGGGCGTCTTTGGCAATACGCAGAAAGTCAACATGCATCGGGAAATCCTTGATCGGATCGACCTGAACATCGCGCGGGATGACGCGTACATTGCCGCCGCCCTCTATATTGATATTGTAAACCGTTGACAGAAAAAGGCCGGTATTCTGGGCTTTGAGCACATCGACAAATTCAAGTGAAATGGTTTCGGGGTCTTCTTTGCCGCCATAGATGACAGCCGGAACGCGCCCTTCGCGACGGATTGCACGTGCGGCCCCCTTGCCGGCACTTTTCCGTGGTCTGGCGTTCAGTACACTGGTCTCAGCCATTGACTGATCTCCTCGTTTGTTGTTCAGGTTCATTGAAAAATCGGCCGCGACCATTTCCTCCAAGGGTGTAAATGGTCAACCGAAAGGCTGTGTATAACCGTATTTTCTCGCCCTTGCAACAACCCGTCCCTGTGTTGAAATTTTTCTGGACAGAAAAGCCCGCATCGACCACACAGTGCCAGAGGGTTAAAACTGTTTTCACATACTGTTTATCATGGAAGGCATGCTTGTGAACAAGGATCAGATTTGCGAAATTCCCCTTCTGCGCTCCATCGACGAGATCAGCCACAATTATGATGCCTGGCTGGTGGATCTCTGGGGCGTCATGCACAATGGCGAGACCGCTTACGAAAACGCCGTAATCGCCTGCGAACGCTATCGCGAACAGGGCGGCATCGTTATTCTGCTCTCGAATGCGCCACGCCCCTGGCGCTCGGTTCGTCACCAGATTGCCGGATATGGTCTCCCGCCGGACATGGATGATGGTATCGTCACCTCGGGAGATGTGACAAGAGCAATGATTGCCGCCAATCCCGGACGCGACTTCTTTCACCTCGGGCCGGAGCGCGACCTCCCCCTGTTCGAGGGCCTTGAGGTGGATACCGTTCCCCCGGAACAGGCCGACATTGTCGTGCTGACCGGATTTTATGATGATACAACAGAAACCCCGGAAGACTACCGCCCCCTGCTGACCAAAATCAGACAGCGGGAACTACCAATGATATGCGCCAACCCCGATATTAAGGTCGAACGTGGTGAGGATGTGATCTATGCCGCCGGTGCCATCGCTGCCCTTTACGAGGAACTGGGCGGCGAGGTCGTCTACGCAGGCAAGCCCTACCGCCCCATCTACGACCTGGCCCTGTCCAAAATCGCCGAGCTGGCGGGGCGTGACATACCCGCCGGACAAATCCTTGCCATAGGCGATGGCATCAATACCGATATCAGGGGGGCCGTCGATGCCGGAATGGATTCCCTGTTCATCCCTTCCGGCGTTCATATCGAGGGACACGATCCGGACATCCCCCTTGCCGGTAGCGAAATTGCTGCCATTTTCAAAGGCAGGGGATTCAGGCCGGTTGCAGCCATGATGGCTCTTCAGTGGTAAGGGCTCCGGCAAAAAAGACTATCCGAAGCGCCTGTTTCACACAATGCCCCAACCCTTGTCATGCGCCCAGAAGAGCGTCGATTTCATCCTGGGATACGCCTTCGCCATCCATCTGCGGGCCGTGCAATATCAGCTCCTTGCGACGGCGCTCGGCCTCCAGTTCATCCTCGTCAATGGCGTCAAATCGATCATCGATACCGGTCTCGTGGACAAGGCTGTGTAGTCGCTCCTCCAGATTTTCAAGCAATTGCGTTACCTTGGCGAGACGTTGCCCGGCAATGTCCTGAAAGCTGCACGCCTGCAATATTTCCATCGCATCATCAAGTGCCGGTTCCAGCTCCATCAGCGTCTCGGTTTTCTGCATGATCATATCAACGCTGTTTTCGGTCATCGCAGCGATTTCACGCAGTTCGGCAATGGCCTCGGGAATGGACTGCCGACGCAACTGATCGGGCCGCAGCTGGCCAATGGCATCCTGCAAAACCGTGCAGCCCTCTTCCCCGGCCGCCATCACAGGACCACTGGCCAGATTGTTATCAAGGATCGTTTTGAGAATATGAGATTTGGTTTTGTGGTGTTCAATCAGCCGGGCAAGCCCCGGCATTCTTTCGTTCGCTGTCATACCGACAGACTCCTTGTACGCAATACAACAAACACGCCACACGCACACAATGTGTGGCTCACCAATATTGCACGGGCACCTTTATCTCACCCGCGCAATATTTCCTTTTTTCTTACCGGCTGGATGGAATAAATGCGATCAGGCGCCGAAAACCGCTGCGATCTTGTTGCGCAGGGTTGCCGCATTGAAGGGTTTGACGATGTAGTTGTTGACACCCGCCTTTTTGGCCGCAATGACATTTTCGGTCTTGGATTCAGCCGTCACCATGATGAACGGTGTGCGTGTCAGGTCGGAATTGGCACGGACCTTTTGCAACAGCTCGTAACCGGTCATGGGTTCCATATTCCAGTCAGATATGATCAGCCCGTATTTTTTGGCTTGCATCTTGGCATAGGCCTCGGTGCCGTCGCTGGCCTCGTCGACATTGTTAAAACCAAGCTGTTTGAGAAGGTTCCGGATAATCCGGATCATGGTCTTGTAATCGTCAACCACAAGGATCGGCATATTCAAATCGATTGCCATTTTTCACTCCATTCACTACACCTCGTCCGGCGAGCCGCAAACTGCCGAAAAAGGAAACTTTTTATTGACATCCCCTGAATTTCAGGAAAGCTGACAGCATGACCAGAGTGGCCCTTCTGTGAACCCTGACAGTACCAGATGATGCTGAACGAAGTGTTAACCGCCTCTGCCGGTTTCGCGAAAAAGTTGCAACCAATTAACTTTCAGACCCCGGAGGGGATCGCTCTACGATGGATATAATCAACAGCTACAAGGATGTGCCTGCCGCGGCAAGGGGCGGCGCGCTGGCGATTGGCAATTTCGACGGTGTTCATCGCGGTCACCAGAAGGTTCTGGACGCGGCCATGAAGGTTGCAAGCGAGCAGAAGATTCGCGCCGGTGTCATGGCCTTCGAGCCGCACCCGCGTGTTTTTTTCCAGCCGCAACGACATCTGTTTCGCCTGACCTCGCCAGAGACCAAGCTGCAACTGTTTTCCACCCTCGGCCTTGACCTTGCCGCCGTCATGCCATTCAACGCCGAAATGGCCGCTCTGACAGCGGAGCAATTCGTCTCGCAGGTTCTCGTTGAGGGTTTTGATGTCCGTCATGTCATAACGGGGTTCAACTTCTTCTTTGGCAAGGATCGCGGCGGCAATCCGCAGGTCTTGCAGGAACTTGGCAAGAAATACGGTTTTGGCGTCACCACTGTTGCACTTCAGGGGGAAGCCGGCGACCGTTTTTCCTCTTCCAGAGTGCGCGAATTGCTACAGGAAGGCGATCCGCGCGGCGCTGCGGAAATGCTTGGCTACTGGTGGCGCATCAGGGGAAAGGTCACCGGCGGCGCCCGGCGCGGCACCTGGCTGGGTTTTCCCACCGCCAATATCACCCTGCGCAACAGCGAGGAGTTTCATCACGGCATTTATGCGGTGCGGGTCTATTTAGATGATTCGGTGCATCACGGTGCCGCCTATCTCGGCACGCGCCCCACCTTTGACGATGGTCACCCGGTGCTGGAAACCTTTTTGTTTGATTTCGATCAGGATATTTATGGCCGTGAAATCGAGATCGAACTGATCGAGTTCATCCGCGAGGATATCCGCTTCAGGGATGAAGAAGCTCTCAGAAAAAACATGAGCGAGGACTGTGAAAAGGCCCGCACCATTCTCGAAAAAATCGAACAGGATGATCCCATGTTGCGCTTCCCGCTTGGAAAGACCCGCTATGTTCAGTGGAACAGGGGTTAACGGCGCCAGATCGCTGGCAGAAACAGCAGGAACCACGAAATCAGCGTGATTTCAAACATGTTGCCGGAAATGATCTTGCCAAGCACCGGGATATGGATACCAAAATATTTCATGGCAATGACACAACCGACAAGAGCGATGGAAATGAGACTGAGAACCCAGGCGAATGATCTGGACATGGCGTTTCCCTTACCTGCTTTTTATAGCATAACAACAATACAACAGGGATGCGCGGCAC
>JALXEI010000025.1 GCA_027069645.1 Hyphomicrobiales bacterium | reverse complement strand
TGCTTGCTGTGGTCACCGGCTCTTCCGTCTTTTCGGACCTGCCCACAACGCCGGTTCCCTTGTTCCCGTCTGTTTTCAGCGGCACCATCTCTTTCAGTGCAAGCTTCTTTTTTTCTGCGGCAGGTTCGGGCGTCGCAACAGTTTCCGACAGCCGCCCCATTGCACTGGCGACGATCCGGTTGAGTTGGAGAAGACTGTCGTCGGGACAGAGCGAAAACAACTGTTTCTGGATGACCGGGTCAAAAAGATTTGCCGGTCTGCTCGACAGATTCCTGTCGTCCCGGAAGGCCAGAAAAGCCAGCAGCGTGGCATCATCAAGCCGGCCGGTTATGGCACCATTGAAATAGCCGGCCGCACGCAAACAGCGCTGCAATTTCACAGGTTCCGTGACAATCGTCTCCATCGCCACTTTTGAACCGGAACGGTTACCGGACTTCCCGTAACTCTTTCCGGCGGCCAGTTTTCGGCGAATTTCCCTTGCTTTTCGACGCGCCGTCTTTCGCAGCAGGTTCAGCTTGCGTCGGGACACCCTTGTCCGCGCACGTGTCTTGACCTGAACCTTGCGCCGCTGATTGAAAATTCTGCGCTTGCGATAGCGTTCCTGCTGCCGCTTTTTCTCTTGCGCCAGCGCTTTGAGACGCTTTTGAATATCAATCGCCCGAAAGGCATTTTCCTGCCAGCTCTCACTGCTGTTTTGCACCTGCGCCACGCGCCACGCGCCTTTGACGTCCTGTTTTGCAGAAGAGCCACTCACATGACCTGGCAAGGCAGCAGGCAAACCTCTTGTCGCTGCATTGGCAACCCCGGACATGATCACCAGGGTAAAAAGCATCAGCAGGGTCGCCAATCCACCGAGCATCATTCGGTGAACCGCATACAGGATGTAACGATCCGCCATCGCGAAGGCCACCCCGTTCTGCATATGGCAATGATGAAAATTTCTGTTCCCCGAAAGCTTGTTCATAGACAAGGCCCCTGCTTCGCTAGCATTAATCTTCACATCCCGTACGACACGACAAACGACGCAAAGACACAATAACGGGGCTCGCCCCGCTTCAACGGCGGGATTACGGAGCTATACAACCAGCAGTAGCGCCTGAAAGTTAAGGTTCTCTAAAATTTCCTGCAAATACGGTACAAAAAAACGGGCCGCAAAAGCATAAAAACTCCAGCGACCCGGTAGCTGTGACTGATCCTGCCGATCAGGGCAATCGTATGAAATACGCCCCATACAGCTTTGAGGGCGTTTCTCCCAACCGGTTGTTTTCATGTGTCATCCCCGCGCAGGCGGGGATCCATAACCACGAAACGGTCTGTTTGGCCGATTTGCCAACAGGTTCCGGTGACCTGATCATCGTGCCGTAACCCGCAAAGCTGCGGCGTATGGATCCCCGCCTGCGCGGGGATGACATCGGAAAGTGCACAAAATTGCGTATTTTTCATGCGATTGCCTTCCCTGCCGATACAGGCAGGACCTAATCCTTTCTCACCGCCTTGTATTTCTCGTGGCACCCCTTGCAGGCGGCGCCAACATTGTTTAGGGCTGCGCCGAAAGCCGCCTTGTCATCGACGACCTTGAGAGCCACAGCACTGGCCTTTTTCAGGGCAGCCGCTTTCATTTTGAAGTCATCCATATGGGCCCAGATCTCCGGACGGGCATCGGATTCCTGGTCGAAATCCATAATGGCGTTTTCCATATCGGATCCCTTCGGAAAAAAATCGGGAAACCGGCCTGCCACATCATTCATGGTTTTCATGGCGCCGGAAACAGCATTTGCGTCATATTTCAGTTCGCCACGCAGCATCTTCACCGATATTTTCATCGCCTTCCCCACCGCACGCATCATCTTCTGGCGCTCCTTGACCGGGTTGGCGTCCGCCGCCAGTCCCGGCCCGCTCATCATCCCGAAAAGAGGCATCAGTGCCGCCATAACCAGCCCGACAAGTATCCTGTTCATGTTGAATTTCATCCTGTTTTCCCTTCTCTCATCCCGGCAGAAGTACCAATAGCCGGAATTTTGCATCGAACCCGAAAACGCGCAAGACAAATCACTGTGAGGCTCTCCCCGCCACAAACATGAATTGCCGGAAAAACAGAAGAGGGTGAAAAAAATGGTGGGCCCGGCAGGACTCGAACCTGCGACCGGACGGTTATGAGCCGTCAGCTCTAACCAACTGAGCTACAGGCCCACTGTATGTGATCGCTCGTCCGCACCCGTTTTAAGGGGACCGGACGGTTTCCCTGTCATCGGAAAGAGTGCTACAGTGGTCAGACACAACATCTATTACGGAATGGACACGGCATGCAAGGCCAAATTTGACAACAAACCAGCTCTGTTCATGATGTTGCCCCGATCTGCTTTTCATGCCCATGAGAACGATCTACAATCGTTCGGTTCGATGAGCCATATCGCAAACAAAACGGAGCCCCTCGATGCGTAAATTTCATGATTTGAGACTTTTCGGTCTGCCCCTTGCGGCCCTGTTTTTTCTGATCGCTCACCTGTCTGTGCCTGTATCTGCTCAAACCCCGGGTAATATCGGCAACGG
>JALXEI010000024.1 GCA_027069645.1 Hyphomicrobiales bacterium | reverse complement strand
CAATCTCCATGCGGCCCCTTGCCCCCTTGAGGTCGCCCAGCACCGGCCAGACCTTCTCCCACCTGCTGCCCGCCGCCAGACAAAGCCCCGCCGCCACCAGCATGTTGGAAGCCTGAAAATCGCCAACCAGGTCTGTTTCAATCTCGAACAGTTCGTCGTCATGACGCACTTGCAGCTTCTGCCCGTACCCCGCCAGAACAAGGTTTTCCAGCTTCAGCGTCTCGCCCCGGCGCCCCACCGAGATTAGCGGCAGTCCCCGTTTTTCGGCAATGGCCGCCACCCTGTTGGCCCCGTCAATATCCGCATCAATGACCACCGGTGCCCCGTCCGGCAATAGTTCCTCGAACAGGCGCAGCTTTTGCGAAAAATAGGCTTCCATCGTGCCATGATAGTCGAGATGATCCTGGGTGATATTGGTAAAGGCGGCGGCTTGCAGTTTCAGCCCGTCAAGACGGCGTTGCTCCAGACCGTGGCTTGAGGCTTCAATGGCCAGATGGGTGACGCCCTCATCCACGACCAGACGGGCGACTTTCTGATGAATTTCCACCGGGTCCGGCGTCGTGTGATTGAGCGGCCAGTGCAGATAATTCTCCTGCTCGCCGCCTTCGATCTCGATGCCTACCGTCCCGAGTGACGCCGCCCGTTCGCCGGTAGCCGCCAGTAATTGCCGCACAAAACTCGCCACCGATGTCTTGCCATTGGTACCGGTTACCGCGACGATGTTTTCCGGCTGTTTTTCATAAAACCGCGCTGCCGCAAGGGCCAAGTCGTGGCGTGGATTGTCGGACACGATGCAGGGCAGACTTATGCCGGAACGATCAACACTTTCATGCAAAAGGATCGCCGCCGCGCCTTTTTCAATGGCTGAAGGGATGAATTTGGCCCCGTCAACGGTTGAACCGTCAAGGGCTGCGAACAAAAAGCCCGGTCTGACATCGCGACTGTCCGGAGTCAGACCCGCAATCCGGGTGTCGGGATCACCGACCACAGGCGTTTTGCCGGCAAGCTGTTGCAGAGGCTTCATTTTATGCTTTCCCGTCCTTGCGAAACAGGTCCCGGCATCCGTCACCCGACCCCGGCCCGTTACTTTGCATTTCCCAAAACAACCCTGACTGCGAACTGTTCATAAGCCGCCCGGGGAAAGGCGTCAAATCAGTTGGCGGGCCTTGTTGAAGGAAAGCGGGGAGTTACCCCCAAAAGCGGCGCAATTCGCAAAATTATGCGTCCCGTCAGCGGGGCCGCATTGGCCGAGGCTGCATTCTGTCCGTGCGAAGCCGGCACTTTTTGCGGTTCATCAAGCATCACATAGGTCAGATAACGGGGTGATTCGCTCGGAAATATAGCAAGAAAACCGGTCAACAGTTCCTTGCCGTAACCGCCTTTTTTCGCCTTGCGGGCCGTTCCTGTTTTGCCACCAACCCTGTAGCCTTTGATATCGGCCGCCCGGCCCGTCCCCTTTAACACATTTTCTCGCATGATCTCGCGCATGAAACGGCTGGTCGCCGATTTCAGCACCGGAACGCCACGCGTCAGGGCCACCTTCCTGTCCTGGCGTAAAAAAGTTGGCCGAACAAGATTGCCGCCATTGAAAAGCGCCAGCGCTGCGGAAGCCAGTTGCAGGGGGGAAACCGACAGGCGATAGCCATAGGCAATGGAAAGACTGTCGGCAAAGTGCCACCTGGCGGGTTGCAGGGGCAATTCGCAATTTCCGGCTTCCGTGCGCAACCGGTCGAGCAATTGCAGACGGGACAAAAAGGCACGATGCCGGTCAATGCCGGTCAATCGGGCGATACGCGCCGCACCGGTATTGGAGGAATGAATAAAGATTTCACGCACCGACATGGCGCCGTCTTTTGTCTTGTGATGATCACGAATGACAAACCGCCCCAGCCTGACCGGTGTGGCGACATCGATGCGCTGATCGCCGGTAATCACCCCCTCATCCAGCCCCATCGCGATGGTAAAACTCTTCAGCACTGAACCCGGTTCATAAACACCGCGCATGGCACGATTGAGCCGATCCGGTTTCAGGGCCTCCTCGCGACGCATGGGATCAAAAGAGGGCAGAGAGGACAGCGCCAGTATTTCCCCTGTGCGTATATCAAGGACCAGCCCGACCCCGGCTCTGGCCCTGTAGCGCTGCATGGCCTGTTGCAGCTCACGGGCAACGGCATGCTGAACACGAAGATCAATGGACAAACTGACAGGCGCTTTTCGTTGCGCGCCATCGCGCTTCACCTCACCGCCACCGGCCTTTTCCTGCTCATCCATATACCGCTCAATACCGGACAGCCCCCGATTATCGCTATCAACTGTGCCAAGGATATAGGCGGTCTCACGGCCCTGGGGATAGAAGCGTTTGGGCTCGCGCAAAAAATACAGTCCGGGCAGTCCCAGATCATGAACCGCCTTGCGCTGCTCGGGGGTCAGAAAACGCCGGATCCACACAAAGCGGCGCCTCGTCAAAAGTTTCCGGCGGATGCGTTCGGGATCAAGTCGCGGCAAAACAGTGGCAAGCTTTTCCGCCGCTTCATCAATATCCAGCAGAACCTGCGGGTCGGCGTAAAGCGAACTGGTGGGAACATCAAGAGCCAGAAGCATCCCGTTGCGGTCATGAATTTCGGGGCGGTCCACAGCCTGGCGTTTTTGCGCACTGGCCCGAAGGCGCACATCATCATGGTGGCGCAAACCCAGTTGCACAAGACGTCCGCCGAGAATGGCAAAAACCAGCATGAAGGCCCCGAGAACCATCGGCAAACGCAGGGGGCGAGCCCGCAGCGCAGCCTGTTTCGGCAACACCTCCTTATTGCGCTTCTCACCGGCCGGTGACTGCGATTTTCCAACAGAATTCACGACAGGCTCTCCGCAAGAACAGGAACAGACTGAATTTCACCGAAAGAAACGGCAACCGCGGCCGCCATCACTCCTGTCCGTTCTGCTGTGCAAGCTGCTTTTTTTTGCGTTTGTTGCCGGCAATTATATTGAACGTCTCGACAATGCCCGCAAATGCCATCGAGAAATAGATATAACCGCGCGGAATATGAAATCCCGCACCGTCGGCGATCAGAGCCGCGCCGATCATGAACAGGAAGGCCAGCGCCAGCATCCGGGTCGTGGGGTGTTCCTGAATGAATCCGGCAATCGCCGCAGAAGCAAAATACATGACAATCATGGCAATCAGTACCGCAGCGATCATCACCTCCAGGTGTTCGGCCATGCCAACAGCGGTGACAATGCTGTCGATGGAAAAGATCAGATCTATAACAGCGATTTGCGCAATGGCCATGCCCATAATATCACTGCCTTTTGGCCCGGCCTTTTCTTCCGCGGTCCCTTCTATATCCGTGTGGATTTCCTGTGTCGCCTTGACGATCAGGAACAGTCCCCCGGCTATAAGAATGATATCCTTCCAGGAAAAATCGTGACCCATCGCCCTAAAGACTGTTTCCCTGAGGCTCATTACCCAGGTGATCCCCGAAAGCATGGCAACACGAAACACAAAGGCGAGGATCAGCCCGAACTGACGCGCCGCCTTCTGCACGCTCTTTTTCAGACGTGAAACCACGAGCGAGACGAACACCACATTGTCGATACCAAGAACGATCTCCATTGCTGTCAGTGTCAGCAAGGATGCCCAGATCGTCGGATCATCCAGCCTTGTCAGGAATTCCATTGAAGCACGCCCCGCCTGTTCCGGTGTTTTCCCGAAGGATTGCCCGACAGACAGCAAATGTCAATGCGGTGTCTGCTATCTCACCCGTCGCCTGAACCATAATCCTTTTAAGAGTTTATGACCTAGATCGGCATGTTGAGAATATCCTTGTAGGCAGAGATCACCTTGTCACGGACAGTCACAAGAGTTTCGACGGCGACTTCGGTTTCCGCAACGGCGGTGACCACATCAACGATAGAGACCTTGCCCTCGGCCATCTCGAGCGCTTTTTGCTCGGCTGCCCGTCCGGTCTCAAGCGTTCCGGTCACGGCTTTTTCCACCATGTCACCAAAACTGCCCGGGCCTGACACCGGCGGTCTTGCAATATTGTTGCCTGTGCCAACAGCATCCTTGCCGGCTGCTTCTCCTGTCGGGCTCGTCAGTCGCCGGGCTGCGGCATAGGCATTGGCCGCTCCTGCCGGTGTAATGGTCATGGTCTTTTGTCCCTGATTGAATTGATCTCAACTCAAAAACAACACAGGCACTTTTGTCGAAGCAGATATCCGGTCCGCATCACGGTGAAAAATGCCGGTCAGCCGCGCAATATATCCAGCGTCCGGGCCAGCATGCGGCGGGTCGAGCCGATGACATTGAGATTGGCTTCATAACTGCGCTGCGCCTCGCGCATGTCAACCATTTCGATCAGCGGATTGACATTGGGCGTTTTGACGATACCCCTGTCATCGGCAACCGGATTGCCAGGATCAAACTTTTCGCCAAAATCACTTTTATCCAGTTCCACGCGCCCCTGGCGGACAACATGCGCCCCGATTTCCTCATCGAACACCTCGCGAAAAGTCGGAATACGCCGTCGATAGGGCTCCCCTCCCTTGACCTTTGCCGTTGACTCGGCATTGGCGATGTTTTCAGCGATGATCTTCATGCGCCCCGACTGGGCCCGCAATCCGGACGCCGCAATCATCATGCTTTTTTTAAGGTCCATCAGCCAGCCCTTCCCCGCAACGCAGTTTTCAATATGCCCAGCGATCTTGAATAAAGCGTACTGGCCACCTGGTAGTCATAGGCATTGCCCGATACCTTCATCATCTGCTCTTCCAGAATAACGCCATTACCTTCCGGGGTAATTTCCCACCCGGGGCCATTCTCGCCACCAAAGTTGGAACGGGCGTCCGCCATCACGGTTCCCTGGATATGGGCTGCACTTGTCCGGGTCATGCCGACCGGCGGCAGAACCTGCGCGCCTTTTGCAACATCTTCAACCCTGAACGGCGCCAGGTCGCGCCCCGTATAACCTGGCGTATCGGCATTTGCGACATTCTCGGCCAGCAGATTCTGACGCTGCTGATGCCAGTTCATCTTGCTTTTGAGAACGGCAAAAAGAGGTATGGAATCAAGAGACATGAGACGAAGTTTCCGTTTTGACAAATCCCGCCGGGAAAGTGAGGCCCGAACGCCACTTGCAGCCTGCAATCAGGCAAAGTTTGCCGCCCTGACAGTTAAAAACCGGTAAACAATCCACTATAGTGAAAGTGAAAAAGGCGAAAACAGGCGATTTTTCGTTGCAAATTTGTGTTTGACGTCCCGAATCGGCTAATGTCCGGGAGGGAATTATTTGCCGTTTGCAGGGCTGCCGGTCCTGTATGGGCCGGTTTTGCCGCCGATCCGGGAACCCGGAACAGTTCGGTCGGGCAAATATTCGGCCTTGCAGATGGCCGGAAAACGAAAAAAACAACAAACAGGGAAGAGCGTTTCATGGGGGATATTCTGTTTTATATTGCTGCTTTTGCTTTTGTTATCGCCCTCATCGTTCTGGGGGCGTGGCTGTGGCGCTCGATGCTTGACAGGGGCGTTGCCCTGCCGGGCAACACGCTGTTCAGGGGGGCAAGGGAAAAACGCATCGGGGCCATCGAGAGCGCCAGCATAGATGCCCGTCGCAAACTGGTGCTGATCCGTCGCGATGGTGTGGAACACCTGATCATGACCGGGGGGCCGGTGGATATCGTCATCGAAACCGGCATTGAGCATGCACATGGCAACCGCACATCCCCTGTCGATCCACGCGACGAACCACCAACCTTCACCAGCCCGTCACTGGAAAAACGCCTTTATGGCAAGGCCATGAGTTCCGAAGCTTCTTCCTCGCTGCTTTCTTCCGATGACTGATCTGCAACAGCACTGATCGCGGACACGAATGATGACAAGCGCAAAACGGGTTTTGAAAAGTCTGCCGGTCGCAATGGCGGCAGGCCTCGTGTTCTGGACCTGTCAGGGAACGGACGCACTGGCGCAGAATATCACCATCGGTCTTGGCGAAGGCGGCAATGGTGTGACCGAACGGGCTGTTCAGATCATTGCCCTTGTCACCATTCTGTCGCTCGCACCTTCCATTCTGATCATGGTGACCTC
Organism: Hyphomicrobiales bacterium; assembly: GCA_027069645.1. Classification (GTDB taxonomy): domain Bacteria; phylum Pseudomonadota; class Alphaproteobacteria; order Rhizobiales; family JAKIUO01; genus JAKIUO01. The sequence goes on along the minus strand of JALXEI010000024.1, from coordinate 2,505 downwards.
GTTCACACGCATTGCCGTTGTGTTGTCGCTGCTGCGGACCGCCATCGGCGTCCAGCAATCTCCCCCCAATACGGTGATTGTCTCGCTGGCCCTGTTTTTAACCGCTTTCATCATGCAGCCCGTTTTCCAGACCGCCTATGACACGGCCATTGATCCGCTGATGAAAGAACAGATCAAACTGCCCGAAGCCTTTACCAAAGCCAGCGCCCCGTTCAAGGTGTTCATGCTCAAAAATGTTCGTGACAAGGACCTGAAACTGTTTGTCGATCTGTCCCGGAGCAAGCCTCCCGCCAGCCGTGAGGACATCGGCCTGCGGATCCTCATTCCGGCCTTTATGATATCGGAATTGCGACGCGCCTTTGAAATCGGTTTTTTACTGTTTGTCCCCTTCGTGGTTATTGATATGGTCGTGGCCTCGGTACTGATGTCGATGGGGATGATGATGCTGCCGCCGGTGATGATCTCGTTACCGTTCAAGCTGATCTTTTTTGTTCTCGTCGATGGCTGGCATCTTGTGGCCGGAAGTCTCGTGAAAAGCTATACCGGGTGAAACTGTTCGCCAACACCGGATAAAAACAAAATGACAATGCCCCCCTTCCTCCCGGTGACCGGTAACAATTGCCGGTTGCAAGTAGCACAGCTATCGCAAATATTCCTCTTCCTCCTGCTTGCGTTGCTGTTGTCCGGCACACCGGCGAGCGCACAGACGCGGAATACAGGCGATTTAAACCGTCAGACCGCCATCTGGAAAAACCGCCTCGACAGCATTGATGCCGAAATCAAAAAGAAGGGCATCAATGACAGCCGCCTTTCTCAAATTAATGTCGAGCTTGAAAAAACCGGTCGTCAGCTCAAAAACTTCATCGACAAAAACAGACCCTTTGCAAAAGATGCCAAAGTGTTGCTGGATAAACTTGGCCCCCCGCCAAAAGACAGCGAACCTCCCGAGACCGAGGCCGTCGCCAGACAGCGCAAGGAATTGCAACAGCGCTTTACCCGTACCGACAGCGCCATCAGATCGGCCACATCCCTGCGCGAGCGCGCCGGGCAGTTGCGCGAACTGGTTCATGATATGCGCCGCCAGCTTTTCACGAACCAGATTTTACAAAAAGGCAAGTCGCCCTTCCTGCTGGCGCTCTGGCAGGAAGGCGTCCCGGCGCTGTCACGCGCTGTTTCCCAACTTGGCTACAGCTTGCAAAGCTGGGCGGCTCGAAATTCTCTCTCGCGACTGGCCCTGCTGGCCCTTGTGGCAATTGTCACCAGCCTTGTTCTGGCGCTATTGATGCGGCGCGGCATCGAGACCTGGCGCAGCTATCCCGAAGGCCCGCCGCCGCCCTTTTTCAAACAGGCCGCCTCGGCGGGCATCGTCTCCCTCATGCGCGCCCTGCCTCCGCTGGTCGCAGCCGGGCTGTTCTACGCGGGGCTGTACTATTTCGATATGCTGAGCTTCCCGCTTGATCAGCTTGCGCCCGTTGCCCTTGGCGCCTTTTGCACCATCTCTGTTATTATGGCCATGTCAACAACGCTGCTGGCGCCGAAACGTCGCCGCTGGCGCATCTTCCCGGTCGCAAGTTCTGTTGCCAGGCGGCTGAATCGGCTGATTTTTGCCATTGCTACCGTCTACGGGATCGATCTGTTCCTTCAGGCCCTCAACACCACGCTTTTGCTGCCCCTTTCGCTGACCATCCTGCAAAGCGCCATCGCCTCGGTGATTTTTGCCGGATTGCTGATCGCTATCCTGCGCACGCCGTTTCGTGCTCATCGGCTGGCCGCAAGGCAAAAGCGTCCCCGGCAAAAAAGCCTTGTTCGTTTCCTCAAGATTCCCCTTTGGGGAATCGTCTTCGCCGTCCTGCTGGCCACAGCAACCGGTTATATTTCCCTTGCCCGCTTTCTGACACGACAAACCGTCGTCACCGGTTCCATTTTCATCGTCGTCTATCTCGCCTATCTGTCGATCAATGAATTTACCGACAGCTTTGGCGATGACAGCAAACCGGCCGGCCGCTTTTTGCGCGAAACATTCGATATCGGCCCCCAGCGACGCGAACAGCTTGGCGCGGTTTCCATGCTGGTCCTCAACGGTTTCCTGGGACTGGCAACCCTGCCCTTTCTGGCCTTGCAATGGGGATTTTCATGGAACGATGTCGAAGACCGTATCCGGCAGGCGCTGTTCGGCTTTGACCTTGGCAATCTGCATATCTCCCTGGTCTCCATTCTCATGGCCATCGTTCTGTTTGTTCTCGGCGTGTTTCTGACCCGCCTGTTCCAGCGCTGGCTCGATCAGCGCATTTTGTCGAAAAACCGCTCGCAAACCGGCGCGGAAGACAGCATCAAAACCGCAACCGGCTATCTGGGCATTGTCATCTCGGCGCTGATTGCCCTGAGCTATGCCGGCATCAGCTTTGCCAATCTGGCCATCGTTGCCGGCGCCCTCTCCCTTGGTATCGGATTTGGCCTGCAAAGTATCGTCAACAATTTTGTCTCCGGTCTGATTCTTCTGGCCGA
>JALXEI010000023.1 GCA_027069645.1 Hyphomicrobiales bacterium | reverse complement strand
GAGATGCACCCAGGCCAGCTTCTGACCTTCGAGCGGTCTTGCAATCCCCTGCCATCGGCGCGCCACAAAAAGCGGCATCAGCAGATGAAAATCTTCATAGGCATGGCTGGCAAATGTCAGCGGCGCAAGACAGGCGGGCTTGACCGTGATCCCCAGCTCCTCGTAAAGCTCGCGGATCATGGCGTCTTCCGGCGTCTCGCCCGTCTCCAGCTTGCCGCCTGGAAATTCCCACAGCCCGGCCATTGCCCGACCTTGCGGACGCTGCGCCAGCAAAATCCGGTTATCGCCATCAACCAGCACACAGGCCACCACCACAACCAGCGAAGATTGCCCTTGCCCCTCCATTATGCACCTGCCTTTTTAAGATTTTCACAAGATATGCGGTTACCCCGGCATTAACCTGCGACAATGTAAGAAATACCCGGCTAGCTCCGATAGTCGGCATTGATGGTTATATAGTCATGTGTGAGATCACAGGTCCAGATGATAGCCTTGCCGCTGCCAATCCCGAGATCAACCCCCAGTTCCAGTTCGGCATTCTTCATGTATGCGGCCCCCTGCTGCTCGCGATAGTCCGGGACCACTTCACCATTTCTGGCCACCTCGATGTCGCCGAAGCGGATCGACAAAAGATCCCGATCGGCCTTTTCGCCGGACTTGCCCACGGCCATGACGATGCGTCCCCAGTTGGGATCTTCGCCAGCCATCGCCGTTTTGACCAGCGGCGAATTGGCAATCGACAGGGCGACGGTTCTGGCTGCCGCGTCATGCTCGGCCCCCGTGACCCTGACAGTTATGAATTTGCTGATCCCCTCGCCATCACGCACGATCTGATGGGCCAGATCCAGCATCAGATCGGAAAGTGCCGCCCGGAAATCCGCCAGTCGCGGATCGTCAATATCGGTAACTGGCGACATGTTTGCCCTGCGGGTGGCAAACAGCAACAGCGTGTCCGATGTGGATGTATCGCTGTCAACAGTTATGGCGTTAAAACTGCCAGGCACCATCTCATTGCACAGGGCCTGCAAGACCGGTCGGGCGATGTTGGCATCCGTGAATATGAAGGCCAGCATGGTGGCCATATCCGGCGCGATCATCCCCGATCCCTTGGCGATACTGTTGATCACCACCTCCACCCCGTCAATCCATACCGTCCGGGTTGCCAGCTTGGCATAGGTATCTGTGGTCATGATGGTTGCTGCCGCCTCCTGCCAGGCTTCCGGTTTGGCCTCTCGGGCCAGCCCTTCCAGAAGGTGGGTGAAACTGTCGGGATCAAGCGCCTCGCCAATCACACCGGTTGAGGCAATCATCACCTCGTGCGGCGCACAACCGGCAGCCAGAGCCGCCTGCTCCGCGGTTATTTCCACAGCGCGACGCCCTTTCATGCCGGTAAAGGCATTGGCGTTTCCGGAATTGACCACCAGAGCCCGGGCCTGTCCGTGTTGCAACTGTTGCCGACACCAGTCCACAGCCGCCGAACAGGTCCCTGAGCGCGTCAGAGTCCCCGCGACCACGGTTTCTTCCGATAACAGCGCCAGCATCAGATCCTTGCGCCCCCTGTAGCGAATACCCGCCTCGCATGAGGCAAGACGCACCCCTTCAATCGGAGGCAGAACGGGCTGTTTTTGTGGCGCAAATGGAGAAACTTTCATCGACGATCCTTTATTCCAGGCTGCTTCTGTCAACCAACCTTGCAAATACGGGCAAGAAGTACCATTCTTTTCAGCAAAGATTAAGTGTGCAGATGCGCCAAAACAGCAAGGGACACGAATTTATGAATTCACTGGATGGAACAGGGGCCGGAAACGGGGCTGCCGCAACCGGATTTGTCACAGATTCCGATACGGCCAATTTTGTAAAGGATGTCATTGAAGCCTCCAAAGAAGTGCCGGTTATTGTCGATTTCTGGGCCCCCTGGTGCGGCCCGTGCAAACAGTTGGGACCGGCGCTTGAAAAGGTCGTCAACGAAATGAGCGGTGCCGTGCGCATGGTCAAGATCAATGTCGATGAAAACCAGTCACTGGCCGGACAGATGGGTGTTCAGTCCATCCCCGCCGTTTTTGCCTTCAAAGACGGCCAGCCGGTGGATGGTTTCATGGGCGCGCTGCCCGAAAGCGAGTTGAAAAACTTTATCAAAAAAATCGGTGTTTCCGCTCCCCCGACACAGGCCGAGGCCGATATCGAGGCGGCGAAAGAGGCCCTCGCGCAGGGAGACCTTCAAACTGCCGCGCAGGGATTTGTCGCTGTTCTTCGGGAAGACAAGGAAAATATCGAGGCCGTCGCCGGTCTGGCCACCATTCATCTTGAAATGGACGCCCCTTCGGAAGCGCGAAGAACCATCGAGCTTTTGCCGGAAAGCAAACAGAATGATGCCCTGTTAAAACCGGTACTGGCGCGCCTTGAACTGGTCGAAAAAACAGCCGAACTGGGCGATCCGGCGGAACTGGCCGCAGGGATTGAAAAAAATCCCGATGATCACCAGGCCCGCTTTGATCTGGCGCTGCAACTGAATGCTGCGGGCGACCGCGAGGATGCGGTTCATCATCTGATCGAAATCATCAAACGAGACAGGGAGTGGA
>JALXEI010000022.1 GCA_027069645.1 Hyphomicrobiales bacterium | reverse complement strand
TTCGTGCACGGTGGAATGCACGAAAGCGGCTCTGGGGCTCAAAGTGTTTACAGGACTGGCTTTAGAGGGCGAACAGGGCATGGCATCCTATATCGACAGTCGCTATGATCTTGCCACCCGTGCGGCGCAAATGATCCGTGAGCATCCCCGGTTTGAACTGGCGGTTGAACCCGAATCCAATATTGTCTGTTTTCGCCGCAAGGGCTGCGATGACCGGCGACATCTTCAAATGCGCAAAAAACTGCTGGCCACCGGCGAAAGCTATCTCACCACCACACAATTCATGAACAAACGCTGGCTGCGCTTCACCTTCATGAATCCCGAAACCAATATGAGCGATGTCAGGGCCGCACTGAACCTCGTCTCTGGATATGGCGCCTGACATCAAAGCAATGCGTAAACAGAACATTGGTGTTCCCGAAATGTCAGCCCGAGGTCAGCACGCTGTTGATATGAAGAGATAAATCAGGTTGAGGCATCATCGCATATTCGGGAGACACAAAAGTGCTTGTGCAGGAGATGAGAAAACAGGGTGAGTTTCTTTTCAGGTGGCGCAGTTTTCTTCCCCTGGCCCTTCTCCCGATCATTACCGTCGCTCTCTATGATGCCCGCTACTATCATCATATCTATCAGTATATATCTCGCGACCTCTATATTGTCTTTTGCATCCTTCTGGCGTTTTGCGGTCTTTTCATACGCTGCCTTGTGATTGGCTTTGTGCCTGCCGGAACCTCGGGACGAAATACACGCGAGCAACGCGCCAGCGCCCTTAATACCAAAGGCATTTATTCTGCTGTTCGTCATCCGCTCTATCTCGGGAATTTTATTATTTTTCTGGCTATCGTTCTCACGATTCCTGTCTGGTGGCTGGTCATCATATTTATATTGTTATTCTATTTGTATTATGAACGCATCATGATCGCGGAAGAAAGCTTTCTCCTCGAAAAATATGGCGAAAACTACAGGAGATGGACACGTCGCACGCCAGCCTTCATTCCGTCATTCAGCAAATGGGAAAAGCCTGAACTTTCCTTTTCCACGCGCAATATACTGAAGAGAGAATATCCGGGATTTTTCGCGATTGTCGTCTCCTTCACCACAATCGTCGCATTGTTCAACTTCAGGGATACAGGACGTCTGGAACTGTCACCTGGTTGGTTGTTCTTTTTTTTCTCGGGTCTTGCAATCTATCTCCTTCTGCGTTTTTTGAAAAAAAAGACAAGGCTGTTGCATGTCCCCGACCGGTAGTTCGTTGGAAACAGCGTTTGTTCCCTGTCATATACGGGCTTGACCGGCGAGGCCATTCCGGGCCTCTCCACAAGTCCTGCATGGCCTGTAAAACATATTTCTTGACACGCGCCCGCAATCGGCAAATATCACTCTCGTCGAATGAATTGAAACAAGAGCTTACCTGCCTGGTTTGCAGCGAGTGAGAGGCGGTTTCGATCCGGGGCGACTTGGGCTGTCCCCTGACCGTACCGAAATCATAATGATCAATATCACCTTCCCCGATGGCAACAGCCGTCAGTATGAAAGCGGCACGGATGGATTTGCCATTGCCGCGAGTATCTCCAAATCATTGTCGAAAAAGGCGGTGGCCCTGAAGGTAGACGGGGAACTCTGCGATTTATCCAAAATGCTTGATCATGACGCGGCGATTGAAATTGTGCTGCGCGATGACGAGGAGGCACTTGAACTCATTCGCCATGACACGGCCCATATCATGGCCGAAGCCGTACAGGAACTGTGGCCGGGCACACAGGTGACCATCGGACCAAGCATCGAATATGGCTTTTACTATGATTTTGATCCCAAAGAGCCGTTTTCGAGCGATGACCTGCCCAAAATCGAAAAGAAAATGCGCGAGATCATACAGCGCAACGACAAATTTGTCCGCGAGGTCTGGGACCGGGACGAAGCCATCAAATATTTCATGGATCATGGCGAGGAATACAAGGCCGAGCTGATTCGCGATCTGCCCGAAGGTGAAGAAATCAGCATTTACCGGCAGGGCGAATGGCTCGATCTGTGTCGCGGCCCGCATCTGCCTTCGACCGGCAAGGTGGGAACTGCCTTCAAGCTGACCAAACTGGCCGGGGCCTATTGGCGCGGCGATCACAACAATCCCATGTTGCAGCGCATTTACGGGGTGGCCTTTGCCAATGAAAAACAGCTAAAGGCCCATCTGCACATGCTGGAAGAGGCGGAAAAGCGTGACCACCGGCGCATTGGCCGCGAGATGGACCTGTTTCATTTTCAGGAGGAAGCGCCGGGCTCGGTGTTCTGGCACGCCAGGGGCTGGACGCTGTTTCTGCAACTCATTTCCTATATGCGCCGCCGCCAGATCGAAGGGGGCTATATTGAGGTCAATTCGCCCGACATGATGGAAAAGAGTTTGTGGGAGGCGTCGGGCCATTGGGAAAAATTCGGAGACAACATGTTCACCACGCAAACGCCCGACGAAAAGACCTTTTGCTGCAAACCGATGAACTGCCCCGGTCATGTGCAGATTTTCAAGCACGGCCTCAAAAGCTATCGCGATCTGCCCTTGCGTGTGGCCGAATTTGGCAAGGTGCATCGCTATGAGCCATCAGGGGCGCTGCATGGG
>JALXEI010000021.1 GCA_027069645.1 Hyphomicrobiales bacterium | reverse complement strand
GGTCATGGTCGCCGGGGGGCTCTGGCTTTGTTTGTGGCGTTCGCGCTATCGCTATGGCGGATTGGCACTGATTATTTGCGGTCTGCTTTTGTCGCTGAACCGCCCTGTGCCGTTTTTGCTTGTTGAGCGGGGCGGCAAAAACCTGGTGCTGATCGACGAAAACCGAAACATGTGGCCCATGTCAATGCGTAGCGGGCGCTACAGTCTTGAGAAATGGCAAAGTGCATTTGCAACCCGTGCACCGGCCCGGGGCAAACGGACCGGAAGGCAGGAGAAATGGCGCTGTGATGCGCTTGGTTGTACGGCCCTGTTCCAGGGACAAACCATCGCCTGGAGCGCACATCCCGGCGCTCTTTTTGAAGACTGCCAAAAGGCCGATATTCTGGTTGCCAGCTATCCGGTCCCCAAATCATTCAGCGCCTGTCAGCATGTCAAAATCATTATTGATTCGAAAGCACTGCGGCGCAACGGTGCCTATGCCCTTTACCGGAAAAACAACGGGTTGAAGATTGTCAACAGCCGCGAGACAAGGGGCAGCCGCCCCTGGGTCAGAAACAGTTTATAGTACAGCCGTGTGTCATTGTTCGAGGGGGGCTATTTGTCTTCAGTTCGCAATGCCGTTGCCAACCTGGGCCAGTTCCGGTCGGCGTCCGAGAGAACGGCAGGCTCATGGGGCCAGTCGATCGACAATTGCGGGTCATTCCAGACAATGCCGGCCGCCTTTCCCGGCACAAAGGGCCGGCCCATCTGATACTGAACAAGGGTATCTTTTTCGAGGGTCAGGAACCCGTGAGCGCAGCCCTCGGGGATGAAAACGGCGTTGAGTGTTCGGGCATCGAGGTTGAAGGAAAGCCAGTGACCGAAAGTCGGACTGTGCGGGCGGATATCCACCACCACGTCAAAGGCGCGCCCTTGCAGACATCGCACCAGTTTGCTTTCGGCATGGGGGCTGTTCTGGTAGTGCAGGCCCCGCAGTGTATGTTTTCGCCTGTTGCCGGACAGATTGATCTGGGTTGAGGTAAAATCGATTCCCGCCTTTTCAAACTCTTCAGGGCAATAGGCGCGAGCAAAAAAGCCGCGCTCGTCCTCATGACGTTCAAGGGTGATTTCGAAGACCCCGTTTATGTCTTGCGGGTGGAACTGCATGTGATAATCCCGGTTACAGGCAGACCTGAAATTCAGTTGAAAATTTCCAGTTGCGGTATGGCCGTGACGAAACGCCCGCCCCGGTCTGAAATATGCGCCATGTCGCGACGAATTTCGTCGCGCAGATTCCAGGGCAATATGACAACATAATCCGGGCGTTCTGCTTCAAGCGCTTCGGGCGCACGTACCGGAATGTGACTGCCGGGCAACAGATGGTCCTGCTTGGCCGGATTGCGATCGACCACAAAGGCGATATCCCCGGGACCAATGTTGCAATAGTTCAAAAATGTATTGCCCTTTGCGGCAGCCCCATAGGCAGCGACCAGAGCCTTTTCACTTTTGGCCCGTTTGAGGAAATCGAGGAATTGCCTGCGAACGGCATCAAGCTTTTGTCCGTAGCCTTGATAGAGCTCCATCTGCTTCATACCCGCTGCCTCTTCCTTGTCGCGGACGTGCTGCAAACCTTTTTGTGGTGCGTGGGCGGCTGCGTCATGGCAGGCATAGACGCGCAGCGAGCCGCCATGTGTCGGCAGTTCCTCGACATCGAAGGCGCGCAATCCGGCACTTTTCAGCACTTTTTCCACAGCGAGAAGGGACAGATAGGAATAGTGTTCGTGATAGATGGTATCGAACTGCATTTTTTCGATCAGATTGAGCAGGTGCGGGAATTCAAAGGTGATAACGCCTTCCGGCTTCAGGATCAGCGGAAATCCGGCCATGAAAAAACGGATATCCGGCACATGCGCCAGCACATTGTTGGCGGCGATCAGGTCAGCTTTGACACCCTCGACGGCCAGTTCCCTGGCGCTTTGTTCATCAAAGAAACGGACGATGGTCTTAACGCCGATGCTGTTGGCCGCGGCAGCGACATTGCCCGCCGGTTCAATGCCCAGAACCGGGATATTGACCTCGGTAAAATTGCGCAGCAGATAGCCGTCATTGCTGGCAATCTCCACAACAAGACTGTCGGGGCCGAGCCCGAAGCGTTCGATCATATGCCGACTATAGGTTCTGGCATGGGACAGCCAGCCGTCGGAAAAGGACGAGAAATAGGCATAGTGATCGTTGAATATTTCTTCCGCCGGAACAACGGTATCAATCTGCACCAGATAACAGTTGCTGCAAACCCGCGCATGCAGGGGCCAGCAGCGTTCCGCCGCGATTGCCTCCGGCTCATTCGGCAGATAGCTGTTGGCGAGGGGGGTCTCGCCAAGATCGGCGAAACTGATCGTCGGTGATGTGCCGCAAAACCGGCAGGTGTGTGTACTCATGAAAGCTCCATATAGTCTGAAATCTGCCGGTTGGTAAAGGTGTCCATATCCTCTCCCCCTGATAGTGCCAGATACCAGCGGGCTGTCCAGTCGAGTGACATTTTTCCCGGCAGTCTGTCCCGCCAGGAAAGAAGCTGCCGGGCCTTGCCGGTATCAAGGCTGAGCGTGGTCATTTCGCGTGGAATGAGGCCG
>JALXEI010000020.1 GCA_027069645.1 Hyphomicrobiales bacterium | reverse complement strand
TCTACCGCCACATCGCCAAACAGGCCTGGGACAACGCCGAAGCCCACAAGGCCAGACTGGCGGGCAAAAAACCGAAGATTGTGATGGAATCATAGATCTTTTTTACATTCCGGAACAGAATATGAAAAACGGGCCCTGGTGGCCCGTTTTTGTGTGGGGCGGGTCAGGCTGACAAAGCCCCCCTATTCAACCGTTTTCCGGTTCAGGCAGGCGGTTTCAAAGGGGGTGAAGTCCCTGTCGGGAAAGGCGCTCAGCCAGCCGATATGACGGAGCAGTGCGTTCGGGCGCCCTCCTTTTTGCGTGCGCAACCATTTTTTGACCACGCAGCGCGCAAAGGCATAATGCATACGCCCCTGAACCCCCGGTTTGAAAAACTGACCACTCCAGGACAGATGCGCGAGACGGGGGCGGATCAGGTCGCGGCGGGCCAGATAGCGAGCCAGCGCCCGGCCCGTATAGGGGCTGCGATGGTCAAGCTGCATGGCCAGCCCCTCGTCAAACCACGTGGGAACGAGGTAGGTGCGAGCGAGGCTGCTGGTGCGCCGGGCCAGTTCGGCATGGGCATATTCATGCGCCATGACATCGCGCCGCGTACCCTTTTTGCCGACAATGATGATGGAGGGAAAAAAGGGGGCGAAGCGCGTCGAACCGTGCGAGACATCAAGCCCCAGTAACGGTTTTTTCAGGCAGAGCCACAAGGGGCGCGACAATGTCTTGCCAAACAGGCGGGCGACATCTTTTTGCGCCTGAATGATCGGAGCCCGCGGGCATTTCACCGGGCTTATGGCATAAACCAGGGCCGCATGTGTCCAGTTGAAATTAACAGCGAAATAAAGCACCACAACACCGGCCAGCAACGTGATCCGGCGCCGAAGCAGATTCAGGGCGCGCACTCTCTCACCCCCCTGTTGCCGACATGTCCCGCCTTGCCCCCGGGACCCCGCAACGGCGGCGCTGCTCGAAATCGTGGCCTTCGGGTTTGGCTGCGATGGCAGAACGGATGGCGTCAATGAGTGCTTCATCATCGGCGTGCTGCTGTACGGCGGCGCGCAGATCGACAAATGTTTCATGCCCGAGGCACTGATACAAACGCCCGCGGCAGGTGACGCGGATGCGGTTGCAGCCTTCGCAGAAATTGCCGGACATGGGGGTAATGAGACCCAGCCGCCCGCCGGTTTCGCGCACCTTCACATAGCGGGCCGGGCCTCCGGTGCTGACGGGCAGTTCTTCAAAAGTGAAACGCTCGCCGAGTTTCGCGCGCACATCCTCAAGGCTGAACAGGTTGGGCAGCCAGCGCTCCCCGTCTCCAAACGGCATCACCTCGATCAGCGTCAGATCCATGCCCTTTTCATGGGCCCAGGTCATCATATCGGCGATTTCATCATCATTGAAATCTCTGATCGCCACCATGTTGATTTTCACTTTCAGTCCGGCAGCAAGCGCGGCATCGATCCCGGCGAGCACGGTGGAAAGGTCCCCCCGGCGGGTAATATCTGAAAATTTTTGCGGATCGCGGGTATCAAGAGAGATATTGATGCGTTTCACCCCCGCATCGGCCAGTTGTCCGGCAAAACGGGAAAGCTGTGTGCCGTTGCTGGTCAGTGTCAATTCATCAAGAGCGCCGCTTTCAAGATGGCGCGAAAGCTGTTCCACCAGCCAAATCACCCCCTTGCGCACCAGCGGTTCACCGCCGGTCAGGCGAATTTTGCGTACCCCGAGGGCAATGAAGCTGGCGGCAAGGCGGTCCAGCTCTTCGAGGGTCAACAACTGGTTGCGCGGCACAAAGCGGACATTTTCCTCCATGCAATAGGTACAGCGCAAATCGCAACGGTCGGTCACCGACAGGCGCAGATAGGTGATTTGCCGCGCAAACGGGTCCACCAGTGGCCCAGGACCCGCCGGAATTTTCATTGAAACGGGTTTGTCCATGCGAAAAAAGCGCCCTTTATGCTGTTTGCCCTTGAACCAGATGCAAAACCGGTCATATTCAATCTCATGAATAACAGAGTATAATGCTCAACTACGAAGCACAATCGCAAAAGTGTCAAAACGGCAAGGGACGGGCAGAAAATGCAGATATTTGAACTGGAACCAACCGAAATAAAACTCAACAGGGACAAGGACCGGCTCGACGTGACTTTCGAGGATGGCGAAAGCTTTGAATTTTCTGCCGAATATCTGCGCGTCATGAGCCCCAGCGCCGAGGTTCAGGGCCATGCACCGGATCAGCGCAAAACCGTGCCGGGCAAGAAGAATGTCAAAATAACCGGCATTGAGGAAGTCGGCCACTATGCCATTGGCCTGACCTTTGACGATGGCCATGATACAGGTGTCTATTCCTGGAAGCATCTCTATGAAATCGGCAAAAACAGGGAATTTCTCTGGGACCGCTATATCCGCGAACTTGAAGAGCAGGGATTGAGCCGCTAGCACGCAGGTTGTTTCTGTTTTCGTTATCCGATCAGCACTTTAGATGCAACACGACCTTGACCTCAGGGCAATTGCATGAAAAATACGCAATTTTGTGCACTTTCCGATGTCATCCCCGCGCAGGCGGGGATCCATACGCCGCAGCTTTGCGGGTTACGGCACGATGATCAGGTCACCGGAACCTGTTGGCA
>JALXEI010000019.1 GCA_027069645.1 Hyphomicrobiales bacterium | reverse complement strand
CTGCGCTACGATCTTTATTGATCCGGTAGCTCCCGGAAGCCCGCAACAGGCGAACTGATCCCGTTGCACCAGGATAACAAAAAACGGCCCTGTCTGTAAAAGGCAGGGTCGTTTTTATTCGATATCATTCATGCTTTTGGCAAGGGCCTTGTCGAGAATTTCGATCTTTGCCTTGCGGCGCAATTCACCGGTGACCTCGCGGGATTTTTGCTGTACAAGCCGCGCCCTGATACGATCTTTCATCTCTTCAAAGGCCGGAGCCTTGCTCATACGCTTTACTTCCACCTTGATGACATGCCAGCCAAAATTCGACTTTACCGGCTCGGAAATTTCCCCCGGCTTCAGCGCAAAAGCTGCGTCTTCAAAGCTCTTTGCCATGCGTCCCCGGGTAAAATAACCCAGATCGCCCCCGTTGCGCCCGCTCGGCCCAATGGATTTTTCGTTTGCCAGAGCAATAAAATCATCCCCGCGGTTGAGCCGTTCGATAATATCGAGTGCGTCTTCCTCCTTCGCCACCAGAATATGACGCGCCCTCACCTCTTCCTGCGGTTTGAATTTGCTGATTTCCTTCTCATATATATCGCGCAACTGCCTGTCGGTGATGGCATCCCTGATTTTCAGGGCAAACCAGGCGTCACGCAAGGCACGCGCCCGCGCATATTGCATACGACGCTTGAAAGCCTCCTGCTTTTCAAGGCCCTCTGCCCTCCCTGCCTTCGCCATAAGGCGACTGTCCACGACATAGCGCAACAAAATGCTGCGGCGCTGTTCCTTCCCGACACCGGCCAGCTCATCTCCCACTTCATCACCGGCCAGCGCCAGTTCCCACTCGTAAACTGGCTGACCATCGACACGGGCCACAATGTTGTCATCCTTCGCCAGCACCCTGCCGGCAAACAAAAGTACAATGATCAAAATGATCGGGACAGGAAATCCTGACATAAACATCCGTCGGGTTTGCATGGCGGGGCCCTCTTTTCTGTTGCATCTGATGACATGTCTGTTTTGTGTGTCTATCGTCAATATGGCCAAAAACCGGCAAGAACTGACGATTTCAACCGATTCCGCCCTTGTGTCTTGCTGCCATTGTTCGAATATTTGACAACAGTCCCTGTTTTCAGGAGCGATATGTTGACCTTGCCGTTGCGCTGAACTATAGTTCCTCACGATTTCACGTCGCTCGCGCATCTTCATGACTGCCGCAGTGGCGTTTGTTTTTTGCTATAAACAGGATTCGCACAACAACATGGCCAATACCAGATCCGCAAAAAAAGCTGTTCGCGTTATCGCGCGGCGCACCGCTATCAACAAAGCCCGCCGCTCGCGCATGCGGACATTTATCCGCAAGGTCGAGGAAGCCATTGCCGCAGGTGATCAGAATGAAGCCGGCAAGGCGCTGCGCGAGGCACAGCCCGAGATCATGCGAGTCGTCAAGCACGGGATTATTCACAAGAATACCGCGTCGCGCAAGGTTTCCCGCCTGCATGCCCGCGTCAAGGCCCTCGGAAATCAGGCCTGAAGCCGCCGGTTCCCGGTTTAACTCTTTCCTTTCGTCTGCCTGCTTCGGTGATCCTCGGATTTTATCTCAAGGCAATGCAGGTGACCAGCAAGCGACAATACATGCGTTGCCCGGCCTCTCTGGTCGGGCTTTTGTCATTGGTATCAGATCATTTACCGGGAAGCGAAAATATCGACCTCAGGCACCCGATCCTTTGACGCCGGATCATTGGCCGGACATAACTCCCCCTGCTCTCCGTTCACCGATTCTGACTTTTTGTCGCACATTCATCTGACATCGGACTGTGTTTTCGGAGGGCGAAATTCCCCTGACTGTGTCGGCAATCATACGCCTTCCCCGAAGCAAAAAAAATATTATTCAATGTGCCTGCCGAACCGGCGCTGCACAAAGAATCGGCAAAGGTTAAAAACCCGTATATAAGTCAGCAGCTTGTGGATAAATCATAAAACCGGGAGGTTCTGCACCCTCCGGCAAGCCCCGTCTGTCAAGATGGAAAAGCAACAAAAACCCCGTATTCACGCTCTTGCCAAGCTTTTTGAGGCTGTGTATAGTCCCAGGATCGGTGGATAAATCCACAAACTGAAATTCGCTGAAGCCCCTTATATTTGTATTCTCGTCACGGGGACTTCTGGCCATTCTGAAACGTTGCAAATGCGAAATCGAAAAAGCCTGCGCTTTCTCGAACCGGTTCGGCTTGGCCTTTTTTCAGATAACAGAGGCATAGAGGGGCACATACAAAATGACTGCGCGGAATGAAGCGATGCCGGCTCCGGGCTGGCAGCAATCATCTGCCATGACCAATGTCGTGGCAGGGACCGGAACCCTGAAGCACCGGCATACGGTTGCAGTATTGCCCGCTAAAAGCCGGTAAAAAAACATGTTCATCGCCTATCTGTTGATTCGGACCCCGAATAAAAAGGGTCTGTACGAGGGAGCACCGGATTGGATGCGTCGCCGCTTTTGACCCGGATTGTCAGAACAGGAAAGGCGCAACCGGCAACCGGTAGATGAGCGGCGCACAGGACAAGGAGAGCCGGAACGCACAGGAGCCGGCAGTTCGAGGCAGGAAACAGGAGATGGGAAAATAACGTCATCGGCCCGGGATACAGGCCGAATATCGACAAAGAATATACGCAATGATCTGTTGAACGACTGAACAGCCGCCCGGGCCCTTGCGGATCACGGGCTTGTTCGAAGCCCCCCCGGCAATCGAACCGGCTGTTTCACATTAAATGGTGGGGACCTGTATAATGGTAAATACATCTGATCGTGACATTGGAAAGAACTGGGAACGCATAAAGCAGAGACTGCGCGCCGAACTTGGCGAGGAAGTCTATTCAAGCTGGTTTGGCCGCGTGGAGCCCGAGGGCCTGTCAGACGGCCTGCTGCAATTATCGGTTCCAACCAAATTTTTGCAAAAGTGGCTGGAATCCCATTATGCAACAAGGGTTCTTTCGACCTGCAAAAGCGAATTGTCCGAGGTCACATCGCTGGAGTTTTTGCTTCGCGGTCCCAACAGCATGGCCAACACCGCCAGCAACCTTGCCGGTGTTTCCGCAGATACTGCCGCCCCTTCCACTCCTGCACCCGTTTCACCGGGATGCCAGACCCGACCGGACCTTCCCGTCGACGGGAATAATATGCGCAAGGCAACGGCCCGGCATCCGGGACGACAAAAGAACAGTGGTTCACCCCTCAATCCCGGCCAGACATTCGAGACCTTTGTTGTCTCTGCCAGCAACAGGCTCGCCTGCGCCGCGGCAAGGCAAATCGCCGAAACGATTACAACATGTCAGCCCAAATACAACCCGCTCTTTTTCCACGCCGATGTCGGACGGGGCAAAACCCATCTGATGCAGGCGATTGCCTGGGAACTGAAACAAAAGGCGCGAGATACCAAAGTCATCTATATGACCGCAGAACGGTTCATGATTGATTTTGCCGATGCCCTGACCAACAAGGATGCCCTTGCTTTCAAGGAGAATCTGCGCAGTGCAGATATATTGCTGATTGACGATATCCAGTTCCTCAAGGGCGAGAACAATCAAAAGGAATTTGATCACACAATCAATGCCCTGATCGACAGCGGTCGCCAGGTTGTGGTTGCCTCGGCGCTGTCACCGGCCAAGCTGAAATGCCTGGATCCACGCATGCGCTCGCGTATGGCAGGAGGCCTCGTGACTGAAATCGGCGCCTTCGATCGTGAGCTGCGTTTGCGCATCCTGCAACAAAGAGTGGAACTGGAGGCCGGTGAATGTCCCGGTTTTGTGGTTCCCGACGATGTGCTCAATTTCCTCACCGACAAGCTGACGCAAAGCGGTCGCGAACTTGAGGGCGCCATCACGCGGCTGCGGGCCGCCTATCAGCTAACGGCCCAGCCCGTGACCATGCAGGTGGCAATGGAAATTGTCAGTGCGATCATCGGCGGCAGCGAACCCCGGCGGGTGCGCATCGATGACATTCTGCGCACCATCTCGCAGCAATATGCTGTATCGCGTGGCGATCTGTTGTCTGCCCGGCGGACCCGCTCCATTGTGCGTCCACGACAGATTGGCATGTATTTGTCCAAACAGCTGACCAGCCGCTCGCTCCCCGAGATCGGCAGGCGTTTCGGGGGCAGAGACCATACCACGGTCATTCATGCCATCAGAAAGATCGAGGAACTGATGAACGAGGATCCCAATCTTCGCGACGAGATTGAAACCCTCAAAAATGATCTGCACAGCTAGCCGTTTCGGCTGGCATCCTCGCGAAGACTGGGACCAATACGCTGAGACCGGCAAGTTGCAACGGAAACTGTTTGCCGGATTCGTACTCGGAACAGCCGGACCTGTGGCTATGGCTATGGATTCCGATCCGGGGCGAACAGACAAAAAAGCCGGGGCGGACCGTAAAGCGGCTGCCCCGGCTGGCGTTTTTCGGCCGCCCGTACCTGGCCGGATCAGCACTTATCCAGAGCATCTTTTGCCAGCCATTGTCCTTTTCCCCGGTTTGCCCTTATAGTGTGCTCCCGTTCGGCGATTTGAACCCGCCGCAACGGTTGACAACCAGCGAGGAACCCGGGGGTGAACTGGCGACCTGATATCGTTGCAGCCCTCAAACATTACATATAGCGAACTGACGATCCATGCAGATTACCATTGAACGAAGCGCCCTGTTAAAGGCCCTGGCTCATGTGACCGGGGTCGTCGAGCGCCGCAGCACAATTCCCATTCTTTCAAACGTATTGTTGCGCGCCGAAGGCAACGAACTGACCCTGACGGCGACCGACCTTGATATCGAGGTTATCGAGCATATTCCGGCGATGGTGAGCCAGCCGGGCGGTACGACCGTGCAGGCCGTTATTCTTCATGATATTGTCCGCAAACTGCCCGACGGATCCCAGCTTGAACTCTCGCGCACCGGTGACGACAGTCAGATGGACGTGGTGGCCGGCAAGGCCCGCTTTTCCCTTCAGGCTCTTGCCCCCGATGATTTCCCCGGCGTTGACGCCGGTGAAATGACTCACAGTTTCAAACTGCAAGGCAAGGACCTCAAGCGCCTGATCGAAAAAACCCAGTTTGCCATTTCAACGGAAGAGACACGGTTCTATCTCAACGGCATATTTCTCCATGCCGCCGAAAATGCCGACGGGCCCGTCCTGCGCTCCGTGGCAACCGATGGTCATCGCCTTGCGCTACTTGAAATGCCGCTCCCCGAAGGGGCTGCCGGAATACCAGGGGTGATTGTGCCGCGCAAAACCGTCGCCGAACTGCGCAAGCTCTGCGAGGATGGTGACCTTGAAATGACAATTGATCTGTCGGAAAGCAAGATCCGCCTTTCCACCGACGGTCTCAAACTGACCTCGAAACTCATTGATGCCAGTTTCCCGGATTATGATCGTGTCATCCCCAAGAACAATGACAAGCTGATGAGCGTTTCCAATAGCGAATTTGCCGCTGCCGTTGACCGCGTTTCAACCCTTTCCACCGACAAGGGGCGCGCCGTCAAGCTGATCATCAGCCATGATCAGCTGACTCTTTCCGTCACCAATCCGGACAGTGGCAGCGCCGAGGAACAGATTGCGGCGCAATACGAAAGCGAGCCGCTGGAAATCGGCTTCAATGCCCGTTATCTGCTGGATATCAGTGCGCAGATTGAAAGCGATGTGATGAATTTCATGATGTCCGACCCCGGTGCGCCCACAATGGTCAGGGACGGCAGCGATGAAACCACCCTCTATGTCCTGATGCCCATGCGGGTCTGAACGGACAGGAACAGGAACGGCAACTGATGCTTATCGCCCATCTTCCGGCCAGCTGGCTGCTGACCCGAAAAATGATGCAGCTGCCGGGGCTTTCCTTTGATCATCACTTTCAGCGGCCTTTAATGACGGCAGGGCTTGTCGCCGGGCTGCTTCCCGATCTTGATCTGCTCTATTTCTTTCTCATTGACCACCGGCGGCACCTGCATCATGACTATCTGACGCATCTGCCCCTTTTTTGGACCTTGCTTTTTGTCATCGCTTTTGCCATCTGCACCATAGCGCGCAGTCGCCGTCTGTTCAATCTGTCGCTTGTGATCTATGCAAATCTGATGCTGCATATGCTGCTTGATACGGTTGTTGGTAAAATAAAATGGGGCTGGCCGCTGAGCGATCATGCATTTTATTTCTTTGAAGTACCGGCACGTTTTACGCCCTGGATACTTAATTTCGTACTGCACTGGACCTTCGGGCTGGAGCTTGTCCTTGTCGCGCTGGCCGTGTGGGGTTACACGCAGGACAATAAAGCAGTTCCCTTCGAAGGGTAACAAGGATTCCAATGCCAGCTGAAACAGCGCCGACACAATCCGAACGCGTCTGGCTGTCGCGTCTGCGACTGACCGATTTTCGCAATTACAAACATCTCGCCCTTGAGCTTGACGGCCGCCCGGTCGTCCTGACGGGTGATAACGGTGCGGGCAAGACCAACCTGCTGGAAGCCGTATCGCTGTTGTCTCCTGGTCGCGGCTTGCGAGGGGCTCCCTTTGCCGATCTCGCCCGCTTTGACGGCAGTGGCCTTTGGGCCGTCTCGGGGCGATTGCAGGGGCCGGACGGATCAACGGATATCGGCACCGGACGGGAACTCTCGCCGGATGGAAAAGCGGTTTCGGGACGCCTTGTCAAAATAGACGGTCATCCTGTACGCGGCCCGGGCAAGCTTGCCGAGCTTTTGCAAATCGTCTGGCTGACCCCGGCCCTTGACGGTCTGTTCACCGGCCCGGCTGCCGAGCGCCGTCGCTTCCTCGACCGGCTGATCACGGGGCTCAATCCCGGTTTTCGCCGAATCAGCGGCCAGTTCGAGCGCGCCATGCGCCAGCGCAACAGACTGCTCGACAGCGGATCGCGCGACAATCGCCAGTTTTCCGGTCTTGAGACCCTGATGGCCGAAAGCGGGGCGGCCCTCGCCGCCGCACGGCTGGAAGCGGTTGATCAACTCGCCCATGCCGTCCTCAGAAAATGGTCCCCCGCAGAAGAAAACGGCAATCCGGGTCCGTTTCCCTGGTCGACTCTGACGCTGGAGGGAGACCTTGAGCATGATCTGCGCATCATGCCCTCAACAGAGGCTGAAGATCACTATTTGCGTGTGCTCCGGGATAATCGGGAACGCGACCGGGCGGCCCGGCGGACCCTCATCGGCCCGCATCGATCGGATTTTCTGGCCACCCACGGCCCCCGCAACATGCCCGCCGGTTTTTGCTCCACGGGCGAACAAAAAGCCCTGCTTGTCGGCCTTATCCTGGCGCATGCGGAGCTTTTGCGCGACCTGCATGGAACGGCCCCCCTCATCCTTCTTGACGAGATTTCCGCCCATCTCGACGAACCGCGCCGCAAGGCCCTGTTTGAAGAGATTATTTCCCTTTCATCCCAGGCTTTTATGACCGGTACGGATCATCATATTTTTTCGTCATTCGGAAGCAATGCGCAGTTCTATTCTCTGCAAGAAGGTGCTATAGTCGATCCGTTACAGAATCAGAACCAGAGATAACTCACCGGAGGCTCGTGAAAGCCTGATGGCCCTGCACCAGTATCTGACTTTTACAATCGCCATGATCGTTTATGTGGTGACACCAGGCCCCGGTGTCATGGCTGTTGTGGCGCGCTCTCTTGCCGATGGCGCCGCGGCCACGATCCCCCATATCCTGGGCATTGTCACCGGAAATCTGATTTACCTGCTGGCCAGCCTCTACGGCCTTTCCTGGGTCGCCTCCCAAATGGGCCAGGCCTTTTTGTTCGTCAAACTGGCTGGCGGTGCATGGCTGGTTTATCTGGGCATCCGGTTGTGGCGCACCAGTGGCAAAATCACCGAACTGCGCAAGCGTCAGCCCAAAACCGCAATCGCCACTTATTTCACGGGCCTGACGATAACCGCCAGCAACCCCAAGGCGATCCTGTTTTATCTTGCCGTTTTACCGGCAGTTATTGATATGGCCGCTGTCGATCTGGTGACCCTGCTCCCCGTCATAATCATCAATGCTCTGGTCCTGATCATCATTATCGGGACCTATTCGGCCATCGCCGCGCAGATTCGCAATCTGTTCACCCGTTCGAGCGCCCTGAAAAAACTCAACAGGGGCGCCGGAAGCATCATGATTGCCGCCGGTCTTGGCATCGCCACCAGTTGACCTGATACAGTTTAAACCTTGCAAATGAAAACATTCAAAACCGAATTTCCGGGAAAACCAAATGAGCAATGAACAAGAGAACACCGGGAACGGTGAAGAAGAACAGGCCGATTACGGCGCCGACAGCATCAAGGTGCTGAAAGGGCTTGATGCCGTGCGCAAACGTCCCGGCATGTATATCGGTGATACCGACGATGGATCCGGCCTGCATCACATGGTCTATGAGGTGGTGGACAACGCCATTGACGAGGCACTCGCCGGGCACTGCGACGAGGTGCGGGTGGTGCTTTACGATGATGGCTCGGTTTCGGTCTCCGACAATGGGCGCGGCATCCCGGTGGCCATTCACAGCGAGGAAGGCATATCAGCCGCCGAAGTGATCATGACGCAGCTCCATGCGGGCGGCAAGTTCGACAGCAACAGCTACAAGGTTTCGGGCGGCTTGCATGGCGTCGGTGTTTCCGTGGTCAATGCCCTTTCTGTCCGCCTTGATCTCACCGTCTGGCGCGATGACAAGGAGCATTTCATCAGCTTCGAGCATGGTGTCGCCAAAGCACCGCTGGAAGTGGTCGGTCCGGCCAATGGCAAGAAAGGCACTCAGGTGCGTTTCTGGCCGTCTGCCGAAACCTTCACAATGGTTGAGTTCGACTATAAAACCCTGGAACATCGCCTGCGCGAACTGGCCTTTTTGAAC
>JALXEI010000018.1 GCA_027069645.1 Hyphomicrobiales bacterium | reverse complement strand
GATCGCCCGCGGCACTGTTTGCCGCCCTTGACGGCCCTGTGCCCCTTAATGCCATCAGGCTTTACCGCTCGCTGCTTGAACGCACCAGCATCGGCACATCGCTACATGCCAAAGCTGCCAGCACCGAGGGGCATATCGAGCGGGAACTGGGCCCCTATCACATGTCCGTTGTCATTGAGGAAGATGCCGCCTTCATGATCATCGACCTCAACGACAATCCGGCGCCGCGCTCCTGCGTGCTGTTGCACGAAGACGGTCGCAACAAGGCGTTTGACTTCGGCGCACCGGTTGAAGATGTCCTGCAATTCGGCATTTCCCGCAACAATCCCCAGTTTGAATCCATGCTGGATCTGCTGAGCGATCCCGTTACCTCGATCTATTTGCAGTAACCTGTTTTCAAAATAACAGTTCGACACAGGCCCGTTTCGCGCTATTCAGGGAAAGGAAATGTTCTTTCAACTGTAATTCGAGCGCCGGAAATGGAAAACGAAGTCAGCAGCAGCATATCGGGCGGCTCTTTCGGGAATAGCGAACCGGGCCGCAAAAAATGTGTTGTGATCCCGACAACGGGGGGGCTGGTATGGGTCAGGGGGCTGAAAAAGCGCCCTCGGCTCAAATCCAGCTATGCCATTATGGACGGCGACTTCCGTCCGCTCAAACTGTCAAAAGACTACCATTATTTTGTTTCCGGTCCCCTCACCCTTGTCAATGATCCGCCGGATATTTTCGAACTGTCCCTGTCTGACAATATTGACAGTGGCCGCAGCTGGGAATTCCCGACTCTTGTTGCGCATTTGCTGGAGAAACAGCAAAATCTGGTTTTTGCAGACCGGCAATCCCTCGAAGAACATGGTGATCCCGGCCACGATCTGATCTGGGCCACCGGCATGCTGGATCCTGACCTCGCCCCGGTGGCCGCGGACTATATGCTCGCCAGAAAGCTGGAACTGTCGCGACCCCTGTTCGAAAAATGCGCAAAATACAAGCGTCGCATGGATATTTTTCTGTGCGCAGACCTGCCTGCCGATGAACGCGCCCTGTTCAGGGAGGCGGCGCGCCAATATGGCGGACATTATCACGAAATTTCAACGCTGGATGACCTCACCACAATCCTTGGCGGCGACACAGCGTCTGCTCCCCATGACGACGAAAAACAGCCTGAGACAAGGAAACAGGAGGAACAGGGCGAACAGGCTGGCCTGCCAGCCGGCCCAAAACCTGCAATCGACATTCCCCGGCCCGTTCTCGTCAGTGCGGTGGCCGTAGCGGCAATTGTTTTTTTATGGGCCGGTTATTCCTTTTTTGGTCCTGGTTCTTCCAATGGTCTCCATGACCCGGAAAGCGCACATGCCGACGGGACAGGCGCGTTCATGATTGAACAGTTAATGGCAGCCGATCAGCATGACTGCCGCAGACGCGTGATGATGGCAGAGCGATTCGAAACGAAAGGACTGGCAAAGGACAAGGCAGCAACGTTTAATCCGAAAAGCTTCAGGGGCCTGTGCGGTTTGCGATTTCGCAATACAGGCTCGACACCATTCAGACTGCAACTTTCCGAAGCGCTGGAAAATTACGCAATCACCGGTTCGGATACGCTTTTCACCGGCAGAACCTTGCAGGCCGGGAAAGTGACCGATTTGTATCTGTCGCGCCTTCCGGTTGAACTGTCTGCACAATTGACAATTACACCCGAAAAGGGCCCCCGAAAACGCTTTCAGATTAAATTTACCCGTCCGTAACGTAACCGGACGACCAGCATCAGGATACCGGACCATGTTTCACAAGAGCGATTCCATCACACCGGCAGGGATCAGACGATCAGCCGGAAAAATACTGGCACTAACAGGCCTGGTTCTCCTTCTGGCGACGCCGGCCGTTCACGCCGGTAACGGGGATATCAATTCGATCCTTGACCCGGAAGCCTCCGCCGGAAAACAGACCACGCCCCCTTCTCATAAAGGCCAACCGGAACTCTGGGTAAAGGGGAAACGCCCGATACGTCATCTGCATATTATCGGGGCTCATCCGCTGCCTGGCGAAAACTGCCAGCAGGTCATTTTCGATGCTCGCCCCTCGGTCAAAAGCCGTTTCGAGCCCGGTTCCGGCAAACCGGCAGGCTTTGACATCAAACGCCTTTGCCTGCTGGGCCTGCGCAACGATTCCGATGACCGGGCTTTTGTCATTCGCCTTGGTGAAAATTTCGAAACCCTTGCCATCTCACCTCACCCGGACCTGTTTACCGGCATGGTCATCGAACCGCGACAACAAATCATGATCCCCATCCGCCCGCTGCCGGTCGGCACGCTGAAAATCCCTGTGGAAGTGACCTGGAAAGCCGATCTCGACAAGGAAAATCCGGTCATCGACAAAACCGTTATCACCATCAATGGCAGTAAGTAGTTTTATATACCAATCGCCCTTGATGCTGACGCAATTTACGGGATCGTGCAAGCGGACCGGCTTGCAATGAGGGGCTTTGCCCCTGCGACCCCACCAAAGGGCGAGCCCTTTGGAAACCCGTTTTAAAAAAGGAGTTGGGGATAAATCTCCAACGCTGTGCACGCAGCACGCCTGTCTGGCAAAGACAAGCGGCATAGCCGCTTTTATACCGGGCCATGAGTTCATTTCCAGGGAGATTTGTATTATATCC
>JALXEI010000017.1 GCA_027069645.1 Hyphomicrobiales bacterium | reverse complement strand
CAATGAGACGCGCCCTCATTTTTTCACCCCCGCCCCCTTGTCAGACCCGGACTGCCTTCCCGCCCCCTTGCGCTTTTTGATATCGGCAGCAAACGCGTCGAGATCATCCAGCGAAAATGTCCCTTCCCTGATGCTTGTTCGCATTTCCTCCGAGACCCCGAGAATTTCGAGAACGGCATCATGCGTTTCAGACATTTTTTCGAGCCGGGCGACCTCCTCCTGGAGAAAGACCACACGCTCGCCAAGCCCACCCATATCCCTGTTTTCCGGGGCCTGTTTCAACATTTTCGCCTCGACAGGCTCCGGATCAAGGGGCCGCGCCCCCTTTCCCGGCGTTGCCAGCTCCAGTTCTATGGCTGTTTTTGCAAGCACGCCGTCGACAATATCCCCCTCCCGGTATGTGCGCGGATATATTTCACCCGGGGCCGCCCCGATGAACTCCTCGCCCTTTTTGATTTTCGCCCAGATCTCACTCATATTTCACCCCTGTTCAAATGGTTCCACTCATCCTGTCATCAGCCAATCGATATGACCTTGAAGGCCTCCGTATCAATGAAGTGCCCACCGACACGTTTGGTGAAATAGAAATAGACATAGCCCAGCTTGTTGAGCGGATCGCGCAAAAATCTGATGCCTGTTCGATCAATAATCGCATAGGCCCGCTTCCAGTTGCCAAGCGCCACAGGCAGCGTTCCGGCGGCCACATCGGGCATATTCTCCTCGGCCTCCACCGGCAGACCATTGAGCTGGTTCGGCGTTCCCGCCTCCATGCCGTCGCGCCACAAATAGCGCCCCTGATTATCCTTCAAAAGCCTTACCTTGCCGATGGTTACCGAATTCATCAGCCAGACGGCGCGGCGACGATGTTTTGATTTCATCTGGTATGGGGCCTGAATAATGACATCTGCTGTCAGTTCACTCTGTGCCCCCGAGGCAATTTTTTGCACCGTCCCGAAAGCGCGGTTTTTGTCGCCTGCTGTCGACAGGGGCGCGGTCAGAAATCCTTTCGGCTTTTTGGTACCATTGCCGGAAACAAAGGCGATGCTTTCCTCATCGGCAAACTGGTCATAAACATCGTCCCGGATAAACCCCTCGACATCAAAATAAATATCGTCAAGAGCATGTTGCGTTGCTCCCGGATAGGCGTAGACCTCGCCGATTACAGGCGAAATTTCAGCCATTTTTGACGGATCGGTAGCATCACGCGGATCTGTCTCGCCGACCCAGCCGGAACTGGTGCCACCCTTGTTGACCAGTTTTTTATAATCACTGGTGCCAACACTGATCACTGTTGCGAGGCGGCGCATGGGACTATCCTCGCGCATCAGGCGCATGATCTGTCGATCAAGGTGCTCCGGTACGGCGTAACCACCAGCCGACGGGTCACTGATGACCATTGGCGCATCACGCGTTTCCAGATTGTCGAGATCACGCAGTTTCTGCTCATCCGCCTTGCGCGCATAAATATCAAATGCCTTTTTATGAGCCTTTTCAAACCGGTTTGCAGAATCACCGGGGCCACTTTCGGGCCGGTTCAGCCTGATGCTCAAATCCTCGACATCCTTTTTCAACTCGCCAAGCGCCGTTTTGACCTCGTCAATCCTGTTCAGCTCCTCATTGATCCGCCCGAGCTTTTCCTCGTCAAGCACATCAGACGAACCGCGTTTTTCCAGATACTCAAGGCGGCGATCATTCGTCGCGCGCAATTCCTCAATGGCCTGACCGTTTTTGACCGCAACCTCGGCCTGTTCGGTAACCAGCGCCGTCAGAGAGGAAATCGTGCTTTTCAGTTCCTCCAGACCCTGCGGCGTGCCATCCTTTGTCTCGAGGCTCACCCCTGCCACCTTGCGGGCATTTCTTATGCGTGATTTGAGATTTTCCATATAGCTCATTGTTCGGCTCCGTTAGTTCGTTTTCAGATTTGAGTTTCACAAAAAGGCGGCCCTGTCTCACACCGACGCCAGGGCGAGGCGGGCCGAAGAAATGGCAATGGCCTCATCAAGCTGTTTCAGACTTTCATGCAGATCAGCATGTTTGACATCGCCGACACGGGCACTGGTCAGCGCCGGGAAGGTGACGAGAGACACTTCCCACAAATCGACATCGATCAGCTCGCGTACATGATCAACCTTGTTCCAGACCGAGTTGACGGTCCTGAATCCGATGGACAAACCGCTGATCGCCCCGCTCTTTAAAAGCGCATGAGCCTCGCGCGCCTTTTTCACCTCCAGTTCAAGCTGTCCCTCGACAAAAAGCCCTGTTTTATCCTCGCGCATCACCGGCCATGTGCCGATCGGGTAATCAGACCTGTGCTGCCAGAGCATCGGAGGCATGTGTCCCGCCTTTTTGTGACGGCGCAGGCTCTTCTTGAAACAACCCGGCATGGTGCGGTCGCCATAGGAATCTGTTTCATCGAACAGGCTGGCATAGCCTGAAAAGCTGCCATCATCCTTGAGGGATTTGATATCAAAATGCGTGTTTTTGAACTGCATACTCATTTTGCCGCCCCCTTCTTTTTTGGTTTGATACGCTGCCACAAATCGCTGACCAGACCCATATTGAGCGGCAAAACAGGCTCTTCCAGCCCTTCAATGGGGTTCATATCCTCAAGCTGGCGCGCATCGGCCCGCGTCATCCACCCGGCCTCGATGCCGCCGCGATAAAATTCGTTACGATCCTTCATGGTGCCGCGCATCAGCGCATTCATATTGTGCCGGGCATAGATATTTTCGCCGCGACCGATGAGATCGCGACGGATGACCTGTTCCCAGCGAATGACCCAGGGCATCAGGGTGTGATTGACATGGGCCTGGAAAAACTGCTCCGCACTTGCATAGGTGCTGGTGTTGGTCACCTGCATGAGCATTTGCGGAAAAACGCGGAATATGCGCGCCATCTCGTTGATCTGGAATTCCCGGCTTTCAATGGTCTGGGCATCGGCGCTGGTCTGGCTCATGGCGATATAGTTCCAGACATCTTCCAGAACGGCAACACCACCCTCGCCATCCGGACCGAAGCGCTCGTTCCAGGCCTTTCTTGTCTTGTTCAGCTTTTCCTCGCTCAGCTTCGCGCCGCTATAGGACAATATGCCGTCCGGTTTGCGATTGCGTTCGTGCACCCGTTTCTGGCTCATCTGGAGCTTGTCAGTGAGGGCGATCACCACACGCGCCACCCTTGAAATGTCCAGCGCCTTGCGGCTGTCCCACCCCGGCCCCTTTAAATGAAATATCTCGCGCGCGGCTCTTGTTATCCGGCGACCATTTTCAACGCACTCATATTCCAGCTCGAAGCGCCCCTTGTGACGCGGCGTCACCTGTCCGATATCATAGGGGATCAGCTCCTTCACAATGCCGTTGACACGATTGATATAGGCATAGCCATTACCGGTAATCACCGCATGATTTGTCATCTGCTCGCGAAACTCGAAACTGGTCTGCCAGTCATTGGGCTGAAAGGCCAGCAGGTCATACAGCGGATGATCGGTGATCTTTTTTCGCCCGCCATTACCGTCCGGTTCGAACAGACGAAGTGGCACCTGTGATACGCCCTCAGATATCACCCGCATGGCGCACAGGGCCGCCGCCACCTGCAAGACATTGGCCCGCACGCCAAGATCACCGGCGATGGCCTCAATGGCGTCTGAAATACTGTCAAACTCGTGCATATCCGAAACAGGCGCATTCATAATATCACAAGCTCCGTCTGGTCATCGAGATAGGTCCCGGCGGGCCGATCATCATCCTGCGGCGTCATGGCCAGTCCCAGACCCATGATGGTCGAGACAATGCCGTCGATCTTTTCCGCTGACCTCTTCTTTGAAACCTTGTAGTTCTGCGCATCATCAGAGACCACGCAGACATTGTTTGCCATCCAGCGCAATACCGGATGATGACCGTGATCGAGCAGGCCACCAATCACCAGCCGCTCCAGTTCCCTGGTCGGCGTATTCATCGACTGATAGCCCTGACCAAACCGGTAAAGGCGGTTCGACCCGGTTTCATCCTCACCAATCTCGTCACCCAGATCGATAATCATCTGTGACGAGTTCCAGCGGTCAAATGCCAGCCCCTGATAGTCGAATGTCTCAATATCCTTCAGAATTTGCGCCTTGATGACATTGTAATCGGTGATATCGCCACTTGTGGTCTTCAGCGCACCGGAAGCGACCCATTTTTCATATTCGATCCCCTCGCCCTGACGCCGCGCAATGCTTTCTTCCGGCACCCAGAACCGACAGAGAATTTTCCACTTGCCCCCGTAATCCCGGCTGTCCATATCCTCATCATCATCGGGCGGAAACACCCATACAAGAGAGGTGATATCGGTAACCGAGGCCAGATCAAGCCCGCCATAACAGGGCCGACCGGCCAGTTGTTTTTCAAATTCCTGCCAGTCGCGCCGGTTGCCTGAAGCGCAAGCGTCCCAGCGCCCCATATCGAGCCAGGGCGATGTTTTGTCCGTCCACAGCCCCAGATGATAGCGCTTGAAAAAGCTCAATATGCGCGGGGAGGTTTTGGCCTCCTCGGCCTCGTTTTTCAGATAGGTCCGCAATGTGGGCGAACTGTCATAAAGCGGATTTGCCTTTTTCCACTGTTCCTCGTCAAACGGGTCGCAATCATCATCGGCGCAATAAAGCGCCACCAGAAATGTTTCGTCCTTTATCACCCCGTCCCTGATCTTGCGGGCCTTTTGCGCCATCTGCCAGCCAAAGCCTGACCGCTCGCCAGCCGTTGTGAACATCCACTCGATATAATCCGGGCTTTGCACAGAGCCCTGATGAATGACGCGATAAACCGTGTCGTCCTGAACCTCGTGCGCCTCGTCAACAAACATCGCCGAGGGATGCTTGCCATGCTTGCCGCGTTTTGATCCCGTCAGAAATCGAAATGATGCCCTTACTGCCCCCAGCCAGATACAGGTCTTGACCAGATAGAAATATTTGCGCAGCGGATGAAAATCATCCGTGCCGTGAATCATGTCATAGGCGCGCTGCCACAATATCCGCGCCTGATCCTCATCCGTTGCTATGGCATAGAACTCGCCGCCCGGGACCGGCTTGCCGATCATTTCGAATATGGCCAGCCCGCCACCGAAATCCGTTTTTGCATTTTTTCTGCCAATCTCGACCCAGACCGTGCGATAGCGCCGAAACCCGGTTTTCCATACGCGCCAGCCGTAAACCTTTCGTGCCACCTGTTCCATCCAGGGTGCCAGAACAAATGGCTTTCCGGCCAGCGCTCCTTTTTCATGACGCAAAAAACGCGGGAAAAAATCGACAACAGCCTGTGCAAGGTCCTCGTCATAATAATATTTGGTGCCGTTGATGATTCTTACAGTTTTCGCCTTTTTGCGGGCTGCTTTGAAATCATATTCCATGTCACATCAATGCATCTTTGCGCGCAGGGCAAAGCCCAACGGGCTGTCATCCGAATAATCGGGCGTTGTCCCCATGTCGTTTTTGCGCAGCTCTTCCAGATTGCCACCATTGGCAACAATCCGGTTGAGCAGGGTCTGACGGTCAATCGGGGTCAGACCCAGTTTTTCCTCATATTTGATGATCAGTTTTTCCAGATCCATGCGAATGTCGTGCAGCGGGTTCTTTCGCTTCATATCGCCATGATTGGAACTGGTCTCATAGGTGTGCCCTTCACCAATCAGGCTGCGTCGCACCGACACCCACTCGGCGAAAGCCGCGCAATAGCGACCCATCAACGGCTTGTCCGTCTCCTTGATGAATGTCAGATTATCCAGCATCGGATAGAGCGTGTTCCAGACCGCAAGCGCGTCATCATCCTTCAAAAGCTCAGGTGCAATTTCACTAATCACCGGCACATGATCGGGAACCTTGTTGATCTTCCTCTTTCCCGGATTTCCCATTTTCTCGCGTGTCTCCGCCGGGATCGGCTTTCGCCCTCTGGACATGATAAACCTCACAAAAAAACCGGCACAAAATGCCGGTGACAAGGACCTCATGGTCAAAAAAAACTTTTCCCAATTTCGCGGCGATATTTTCAGAGTTCACTCGCCGGTCTATGGGGAGGGGGAGGCCAGAGATTTGACCCGCCCCCCTTAACCGATTGTTAGGGATTAACCAGCCCTTAACCTTTGATAACCGGATATGAATTCATCTCGCCTGACCTCATCTGCCCCAAGGAAGAGCGAACCAATATCGGCGTGTCCGATCTTCCATAAGGCCTCGACACTTTGCTTTCGCCCGTCATGGCACCTCTTGCACAGCGCCTGCCAGTTCCACCTTTTCCAGAACAGCTTGAGATCACCACCATGCGGCATGATGTGATCAACAACACGCGCTTCACTCACCTGCCCGTCTTTTTCACAGCAGACACACAGCGGATTATCCATCAGAAACCGGTGCCGTGCCCTTCGCCACTTGCCACCATATCCGCGCCGCGCCGAACTTTCGCGCCGATCATCATATCTTTTCTTTCGCTCTGCCACCTGCGCCTTGCGGCTTTTCCCGTGTGGCCTGAACATCGGTGCAGATTTCGGCATGACACCCCCGACGAAAAAGGGCCTCGCCCTTGCAAGCGAAGCCCTGTCATTCCAACACCATGCCAACCTGTTCCGATTGACCTGTGGCGATCTTTTCATAGCGTAAAAAGCACTTTTCGTTTTGTCAAACCAGCACTTTCATTTTCGGCCTGACCCGCCTGTCAGTTGACCGCCACGGTTCCCTGACAACGCCCAGCCCTTGCACCCTGCGCCCCTGTATAGACCCTGTGGACAACACCCTGTTGATATCATCGAGAAGGGCGACAAAACGGCGATATTGCCCCTGTTTGACTCGGTAAATAGACACCTTTTCATCAATCGTATATCCGACCCGCTCGACCTCGCAGGCAATCGCATTGCGGTTTTTGTCGTAAATGATTGACGGCCTTCCGTTTTTCCGCAACACGGGAACAATTTTAGCCGGAACATAGCTGATATCGAGCGAGGGCGCGGCCCCGCTTTCGGCATGCTCAACCACAAATCTGTAATCATCAAATGACGAACAGGCCTGCATCACCGCCGCCAGCACCTCTTCGGCATCCTCATGGCATCGCAGCGAAGCCCCGTGCGGCGCATCACCATCCACAAATGTGCCAAGCTCCATATGCGAGCAGACAATATCCGTCGCCGTGCGACCATATCCCTGCCGAACCTGATGAGCGTTGAGAATATGCACCTTTTGGTCCCTAAAGGCCCAGATGATCAAATCCCACAATGTAACCGACCTGCGCTTCATGACACGCTCCCTTTTTAACAAATTGCCAGAACAATCGCCGCCGTCAGGCACAGACGGCACGAATATCATCATCATCCGGACACGGCCCGAATTGATCATCCCACCAGCCACTGGCGCGATATGTCTCGACCGCGATGCGATAATTGCGCTGCCAGATCGCGTCCGTATCCTCTCCCGACCGAGCCTTCACACCATCACCGGCACCGCCTGACATGGTCTTGCGGCGACGATAGTCATCAAGATCAACAACGGTCTTGCGCCGGGCCAGCGCCGCCAGCACAGCCCGCCGGTAATATTTCCAGCTGTAAACCTCTGCCGCGCCCTTGCCCCGCGACCGCGACGCGATAACAGGCAGGATATCCAGATCAATATCGGCCCCGTTTTCAATCCACATCAGCGCTTCGGATATATCCCGCAAACCATGCGCATGATCAGGATCGACAGCCTCCCCGGCCGCTTCAATCATCTTTTCCCTTAATTCCACCTCAAAGCGCCCAGCGCCTGGTATATTTTTATTATGACCTGTTTGGGTGACATTGCTGTCGCCCGTGGATGACATTGCTGTCGCGACCGGCGCACAATGAGGCGAGGAACCGCCTTGCGCCTCCATTCCCGGCAACACCATTTGCGGCTCATCCTCGCGCGGCACCTCGACCCGCCCGCAAACCAGCTCTTCAAATGACACCACCCCGCGGCGCAACAAACGCACAATATGCATATTGATGTGATACATTACGCTCTTCACATTCGAGGCCACCTCGAAAATGACACCGGCATCCCGCAGCCGCTTCAAATGCCGCTGGACGGTGCGCCTGTCGCGATAAACACGCTTTGCAAGCGTCTCGACGCTTGGCCAGATCCCGCGCCCCTGACCATCGGCATAATCGGCCAGTATCATCGCCATTCGAAAAAGGCCGTCATTGCCCCAGTCAATATCGAGCATCTGCTCCATTACCGCATAACTCATCAGATCAATCCCCCGTCATTTTCCTTTTCGCCGTCATGGAACCGCGATTCCCCGGCATCAAAATACAATTCGGCAAAACCTGTCGGCCCGTGGCGATGTTTGGCGACAATCACCTCCGCCTTGCCCCTCACCTCGTTCTTGCGCAATGACCATTCGGCATATTCGTCACTGGCCGGATCAGGACGGGCCAGATCGAGATAATATTCCTCGCGATGCACAAACATGACAATATCGGCGTCCTGCTCGATGGAGCCGCTGTCGCGCAGATCGGAGAGCATCGGACGCCTGTTGGCCCGGTCCTCCAGCTTTCGTGACAATTGCGACAACGCAATCACCGGCACGTTCAACTCTTTTGCCAAACTCTTCAACCCTCTCGAAATCATGCTAATTTCTTGCTCCCGATTCCCTTTGTTGTCACCGCCGCCACTCATCAATTGGAGGTAATCAATCACCACCATCTGAATATCATGCTGCATTTTTAATCGCCGACATTTTGCACGCAACTCAAAAATATTAATCCCTGCCGTGTCATCAATAAAAATAGGCACTTCGCTCATTTTTTCAATTACGGCATTGAGTTGTGTCCATTCATAATCTTCGAGTTGTCCACTTCGGAGTTTGCTTCCCGATATTTCTGCTTCCATCGAAATCAGCCGCTGTACCAATTGCACATTGGACATCTCCAATGAAAAGAACGCCACTCC
>JALXEI010000016.1 GCA_027069645.1 Hyphomicrobiales bacterium | reverse complement strand
TTGTGATGGCGGGGGAAAGGTCATCATCACGCCCCTGCAAGGCGCTCCAGCGTTGGCCCACCATGCAGATATTGGGATCGGTGAAAGTAATGCCCAGCGGCTTTTTGCGTTTGAAACGACGTATGTCTTCACCATGTACCGCATTATATCCGGCAATACGCGCCTCGTCGGCCACCTCGTGCATGAGCTGACGGTCACCGGTGGCGTCACCGGCCACAAACATGTGCGGATGACCGACGATCTGCATCGTCGCCGGATCAATCTCCGGCAGGCCGCGTTCTCCGGTTTTTATACCGGCAGCAGCAAGGTCGAGCCGGTCAAGATTGGAGCGCCGCCCCAGCGCCACCAGCGCCCTGTCCACAACAACCTCGCGCGAACCGGCTGAAATTTTCAGCCCCTCGCCGCTGCGCGAAATCTGTGCGGCCTCCCCCAACCAGAGGGGAAATTCATCACCAATCAAACGGATAGCTTCATCACGCACCGCCGGGTCTGACAATCCGCCAATGGTTTCAAGCATGTCGATACCGGTCACCTCCAGGCCAAGCCGCGCCAGCGCCTGACCCAGTTCCGTGCCAATGACCCCGAGACCGACAATCGCCAGGCGTTTCGGCAGGTCGGGCTGTTCGAAAAAGCTGTCGGTGGTCATCAGCAAATCGGCAAATTCATTCCAGGGCGCCGGCATGACCGGGCGAGAGCCCACAGCCAGAATGAAATTTTCCGCCTCGATTTCCTCATCGCCGCAACGCACGGTATGCGGCCCGACAAATTGCGCGTTATGACGAATCAACCGGTCCCCGAGCCCGATAGAAGAGCGCTTGACCACCTGTCCGGCGAAGCTGTCACGCATGTCGCGCACATGAGCCAGCACCTTGCCGATATCCGCACGGATCCCCTCACCCCCCTTGATGCCCTGAATTTCCAGTTCATGACGGTGATGCATATCCTCGGCCGCCTGGATCAGCGCCTTGGAGGGCATACACCCCACCCGTGCACAGGTCGTCCCGAGGATGCCGCCGTCAAGAACGACAAAATTTTTCGTTTTCCTGCGCACCTGCCCCAGCGAAAACAGTCCCGCTGATCCGGCCCCGATCACACAAACATCCACCTTGCGCGCCATGATGCCTCACCTCTCTTGATTTATTGCCCGGTTCATCAGATATCAATACAAACTGATATGCCATACCGGGTCACTGATCCAGTTCAAAACCCGGAAAAAATGAAGTGAGACAAAAATGAGCGAAACAATACAGGTCGTCTGCCCCTCCTGTGGCGCCATCAACCGCGTGCCCGTCGACAGGGACAAATCAAAAGCCAATTGCGGCAAATGTCATGTGCCGCTGTTTTCCGGCGAAACGGTCAATCTGTCCGCACAGAGCTTTCAGCGCACCATCGCCAAATCCGAATTCCCTGTACTGGTGGATTTCTGGGCTGACTGGTGCGGCCCCTGCAAACAGATGGCCCCCGAATTTGCAAAGGCGGCCATGATGATGAAAAACGAGGTGCGTTTTGCCAAACTCGACACCCAGACAGCCCCGGAAATGGTGCAGATGTACGGCATTCGCGGCATCCCGGCGCTGATTCTGTTCAAACAGGGCCAGGAAATCGCCCGCAAGGCCGGAGCACAACATCACGAGGATATTGTCGACTGGGTCAGAAGCTATCTCTAGCCGCATTGGTTCTGCTTTTGTTTTAACCTTTTCCCTGGCCGAATCGGACTACAATCCGGCCAGGCGAAAAGGCAGACGGAAACAGACCAATGCGCGAGACAGATCTTTATCCGGCAATCAAACATCTGCTGAAAAAGCAGGGCTATGAGGTCAAGGCAGAAGTCAATGACTGCGACGTGGTGGCGGTGCGCGGAACGGAACCGCCCGTTGTTGTCGAGATGAAGCTGACATTTTCGCTGCCCTTGCTGCTTCAGGCCATCGACCGCCAGAGCCTTGCGGATGATGTCTATGTGGCCATTCCCAAACCGACAAAAAAATCCGGCGGGGCGCTTTGGAAACGTCACCGGCGCGGCCTGATCAAACTGTGTCGCCGCCTTGGCATCGGATTGATCACGGTTGACCTGAAGAAATCGCCCGATCGCGCCACGGAAATCCATTGTGACCCGATCCCCTATACACCGCGCAAGAACAAACGCCGCGCCGGACGATTGCTGAAGGAATTTTCGCAACGGGTTGGCGACCCCAATACCGGCGGCAGCAGCAAGACCAAAATCATCACCGCCTATCGCCAGGACGCCCTGCGCTGCCTGTCCTTCATTCACCAGCAGGGCGAGGCGCGGCTGAAGGATATTCGCGAGGAAACACAGGTGGAACGGGCCGGCGGCATCTTGCAAAAGGATCATTATGGCTGGTTCGAACGCGTCGAACGCGGCATCTACACCATCACCCCGCAGGGCAAAAACGCCCTTGCCACCTACAGCACCACCCTTGCCGCCCTTTAGGTCATAAACTCATAAACAGGGTCGAGAATGGTGCCAAAAGTGCAAAAATACGAGGTTAAAATGATCGCCGCGCGTACTTTTGTACGAGCAAGATCATTTTGGCCGCGGATTGCAGCGCTTTTGGCATCCTGCGGACAGGGCAGATTTGCTCCCCCGCTGTGTTGCAAGCTCTTGAAAACCGGAAGGTTTCCTGCGAACTTGCGCCTTGCGGGAAAACAAATCTGCTCCTGCCATTTCTACCC
>JALXEI010000015.1 GCA_027069645.1 Hyphomicrobiales bacterium | reverse complement strand
ATTGGCGACAACAGCGGTCCCGACGATATGGAAGTGCGCGTCAGGCTCCGGCGCAATGCTGATGGCAGCTACACGGCAAGGGCTGTACCCGCTGGCGGACAGGAGGCTGAATTCAATATCGGCACCGGGGACCTTGCCCGCACCGGGGAAGGATATCGACTCGATCTGAAAGTCTCGAACCCGTCAGCAAAAATATAATTTTGCCGCCCTGGCCCCCGGCCTGCGGGCAAGACAGGCAATGTCGGTCCATTTCGGGGCACCGTTTGCGGGAATGTTTACGGGTTTTTTACCTCAACTGATCATAGTCGATAGCTGAGGACGGTCAGTGTATCCTCTGTATTGCGTGTTTTTCGGTTTGAGGTGCTCCGGTAATTTGTCGCTTGTTTGTAATGCCAAAAGTGTGTTGCTTCAGGTTGCTGTTATCAAATGCATCGTGAGATGTACGAACAATCACCAGCCCGATGCGGGAGAAAGATTATCAGGGAATAATCGCAAACCAGGTGAATTTGTCGACAAGGGCTCACATTCTTTCCGAAAAAACTGTTTTTGGCCGAACCGTTACTTATCAGTCAATGACTGTTCGTAACGACCTCATTCAAGTAAAATCTCGTGGTCTGTCTGGTACCAGGTTGTGCCAACAGTAATACGGAGGGAGCATTATGAGATATGCTCTAGGTACAGTAGGAGTCGTCGCGGCGAGCGTGTTATTACTCGTTTCAGCCTCGATGAATTTCACTTTCGGGTACAGTTTGGGAAAAACTGTGCAGGAAAGTTATATCCTTGGCGCGGGTAGCGTCGGGGCCGATATCCTGAAGGCGTTAATTCCTTTTCTGGTTTTATATGCCCTCAAGCATCGGTCATGGATGCAGGCAGCCGCCGGCATCCTTGTGTGGACCATCTGCACAGCCTATTCACTGACTTCATCTCTCGGTTTTGCGGCTCATAACCGCGCCGATACGGTGGGCGAACGGACGATTGCGGCAACGCAGTACGCCGATTTGCGTGACCGGTTGAAGGCTGTGAACACGAAGCTCGGGTGGATTCCCCAGCATCGTTCGGTTGCAGAAGTCGATGCAGACATTAATGCGATTATCAACAAACGCATTAAAAAAGGTCGCTTCCGCGGCAAAACCATTGGTCAGGTGACGAAAAACTTCACCAACACCAGCTGGTATTCCCGCAAATATGGCGATCAGGTGCTCAATCTTCGCAAGGAACTTGCTATCGCGAAGAATGCAGAAAAGCTCGAAGCCGAAAAAGCAATGCTTTCTCGTAAACTCGAGCACACGAGCACCAGTGCTGTAACGACTGCTGATCCACAGCAGGCCATTCTCAGCGAGCTCACCGGATTGAGTGCAGAAAAAGTCAAACTCGGACTTGTTGTACTTCTTTCCATGCTGGTCGAGATTGGTTCGGGTCTTGGTTTCTTCGTTGTCCTTGGTGGCGACAAAGCCAAAGCACGCCGTATCAAGGCAAAAGCCGAAGCCAAAGCGCAAGCTGAAGTTGAAGCTGTTGCCGCGAAGACGGAGAAAAAGGTTGAAGCCAAACCTGAAAAACGCGTTGTTACAAAACCGGCAGTTGAAGCCAGACCGGCTCCTGTTGCCAATGACAACGTTCCGAGCAGAAGGCCAACTGTGCCTCTGATTTCATCAAACGAACTGAAGGACTATTATGTTGATCGTATCGAAATGCAGGATGGAACGAGTATTACAGCTTCCGCTTTGTATGAAGACTATTGTTCCTGGGCCGAGTCCCGCAACAAGGAACCAATGACACTGCCGGCCTTTGGTCGTCAGTTCGGCGAAACAGGCATTCAGAAAGCCAAAATCGCAGGTCGTATAAGGTACATAAATGTCAAACTAAAATCGAATGATGTGTCAACGGAGGTCAACAATTCTTCCAATGGAAGATTGATGGCGGCTTCAGCCTAGCCGGGCATATGCCAAATCAGGCTGCATTGAGCAATCAATGTTGACAAGGCCGGTGGTTCCGCAAGGAGCCGCCGGTTTTTTTTGTTTGTAGCAGTTGTATTCCGGGGGGCGTTCCCGGGCATGGAGGAGAGGATCTGTTTCGCGAACCTGATTATATTCCCTTCTGACAAAAGTTGCGCATGTTTATGGAAAATTAACGCTATTGTGGCCGATTCGGCGATTTTCCGGTGTTGCAGAATTGTCCCGCCCTGGTCCCTTTTCCTGAAATATATTCAAAAAATCAATGTGATAATCACAAATACAAGCCTGTTGCAATGAGCTGAAAATGAGACCAGGCTATTCATGTGTCTTATGAAACGAGCGGGATCATGTTCAGACTCTTAAAATTGTTGATTATTTCAGTTCTGGTTTATTCGGTTCCGGTGGCGCCGGGCAGTGCTTTTCAGTTTTTTGGTGGCAACAGCAATTCCGCCGGTGATGTCAGCGCATCCCTTGAGCAGGCCGGTGCGGAGAAAGTGTCTCCGTCAGCCCCGTCGCTCGATCTGGGCGAAGATGGTACAATCGACCCCTCTGATAGCGAAACAATGAATATCTGGATCCCGGGGATCGGCGTTGTCGGAAAAATGCCGAAACTGGATTTTGGTCTCGAAATGCTGTATGGCAGCGCGCCTTCGCAAAAGGATGAGCCATCTGCGAGCGAGGATCTCGGGGAGTTTGAATCGGATTTTGCCATCAAGGGAACAATCAAGCGCAAATTTTGATGGGACTGAAAAGGATAGCAGCTGCACTGGTTCATCTTTTGACCGCCAGTGGTGTTTTATGTTCCCTGCTGGCGCTGGTTGCAATTGCCGATCATCAGATTGCCATCGCTTTTTTATGGCTCGCGCTGGCGTTGTTTATTGATGCTATCGACGGGCCACTGGCAAGGCGGGTAGATACAAGGCGTAATATGGCGCGCTTTTCAGGCGAGCGTCTTGATCTGATTGTTGACTATCTGAATTATGTTGTACTCCCCGCGTTGATGTTGA
This sequence comes from Hyphomicrobiales bacterium, assembly GCA_027069645.1. Lineage (GTDB taxonomy): Bacteria > Pseudomonadota > Alphaproteobacteria > Rhizobiales > JAKIUO01 > JAKIUO01. The sequence continues at coordinate 6,056 of JALXEI010000015.1, read as the reverse complement.
TCAGTGTGCCGTTGATAGAGGGGCAACAGGGGATTCTTGCTGCGGCACTTGTTTTGCTTTCTTCCCTTTATCATTTCAGCGATCTGGAGAGCAAAACGGCAGACGGCTATTTTGTCGGTTTTCCCGCCCTCTGGAATCTTGTTGTTTTTTATTTTCTGGCGTTCGGCATTGGTGGCATGCCGGCGTTTATTGTCATTATTGCTTTTGTGCTGCTGACATTTGTTCCGATCCGCTGGTTGCATCCGGTCCGCGTTGTCAAATATCGCTGGCTGACGGCGCTGGTTGTCACGATCTGGTCAGGCGTTGCCGTCTCGATCATTCTGAACGGGTTTGCAGCGGGTGTGTTTGAAAAAATGGTGCTGGTTGTTGCTGCGCTCTATCTGGTTCTTCTCGGATTGAACAGGACCATTGGCGGTGCATCATCCTTGTGATTTTTCCTGATTTTTCCGGTGGGGGAGAAAAACGATGACCGGTCCGCAGGTGCTTGATCTGGCAAGAGAAGCCATCTATGTGCTGATCGTGGTATCCGCCCCGATGATGCTGGTTGGTCTGGGCGTCGGGCTGGTTGTTTCCCTGTTTCAGGCCCTGACCCAGATCCAGGAAATGACTCTTGCCTTTGTCCCCAAGATTGTCGCCATTTTTCTGACGCTGCTTTTGACATTACCGTTTATCGGCTCGAAACTGTCCGGATTGATGGCGCTGATTTCAGAGCAGATTATTCGCTGACATTCATGGTGATAAATGCGGGTGAAAAGCAAGAGCGATACAGGGAATGATGAATTGACCTTGAATCTTGATTTCCTTCCTCATACCGCCTTCATCTTCCTGCTGATATTTGCACGGGTTGGCAGTATGGTCATGGCCTTGCCGGGGATCGGCGACCGGAATGTTCCGGCGCGGATCAGGCTGGTTTTTGCGCTCACCCTCTGTCTTGTCTTTTACCCTTTGTTGCAGGAGCGTTTTCCATCTTTTCCGGGGAATCTTTTTGCCATGTCGGGACTGTTTGCTCATGAGCTGATCATCGGCCTGGCGCTGGGCATGATGATCCGTATCATCATAAGCGGCGCCCAGGTCGCCGGGACGATAGTCGGCTTTCAGAGCGGACTTTCATTTGCTACCGGTTTTGACCCCAATTTTGGCGGGCAAAGCAATGTTATCAGCACATTTCTCGGTATTCTGGCGCTGACCCTGATTTTTACCGGTGATCTTCATCATCTGTTGCTGGCCGGTATATTTGACAGCTACAGGCTGTTTTCACCGGTCAGTGATTTGCCAGCCGGTGATTTCTCCATCCTGGCTCTGAAGCTGATCAGCGGTTCGTTTCGCATTGCCCTGCAAATGGCCGCGCCATTCATTGTCTTTGGATTGATTTTTTATCTCGGGGTTGGGGTTCTGGCGCGTCTTATTCCGCAAATCCAGATTTTCTTCATCGCCATGCCTGCCAATATTTTCATCAGTTTCATTTTGTTCATGCTGCTGCTGTCCTCTCTGATGATGGCCTATATCACCTATTTCACAAATGCCGTTGATCTGTTTCTGGATCACTGAAGGGGCTTGATTTATGTCAGATGAACCGGACGAAAGTGAAAAGACCGAAGAACCGTCTCAAAAGAAACTTGATGATGCGAAGAAAAAGGGAAATTTGCCCAAAAGCCAGGAGGTGACATCCTGGTTCATGCTGCTGGCCGCCACCCTGTTTATCATGATTTTTTCCGCTGATATGGCCCGTTCGCTGGCGGGGCTGCTGGCGGGTTTTCTCGAACAGTTGCATGAAATCCCGGATGACGGACCAGGGCTTCTGGAGGTGCTACGGCAGCTTGTCCTTGCCGTTGTCGCCATTGTCGGCGTGCCGTTTTTGTTTTTCTGGCTGGCAGGGATTGCCGGAAATCTGGTGCAGTTTCCACCGATCTTCACCACGGAGCCGATCAAACCGAAATTTTCCAAAATCTCTCCAGGGGCCGGTTTCAAACGGCTGTTTTCCAGCACCAGCCTGGTCAATTTTGTAAAAAGTCTGGTCAAGCTCGTGCTGGTTGCGGGGATCATTGCTTCCATTCTTGTTCCCAAACGCGATGTGCTGGAGCGTGCCGTTCAGCTTGATCCGGCTGAACTGCCGGACGTGCTGCGCACGATTTCCCTTCAGGTTCTTGGCGGTGTGCTGGCCCTTTTGACGGTGATTGCCGGTGCCGACTATGGTTTTCAGCGTTATAACTGGTACAAAAAACTGCGGATGACCAAACAGGAGGTCAAGGAAGAGTACAAACAGCAGGAAGGTGATCCGCATATTCAGGCAAAAATCAAACAGATCCGGCGGGAGAAGGCCCAGCAACGCATGATGCAAAAAGTGCCCGATGCCTCGGTGGTGATTACCAACCCGACCCACTATGCCATCGCGCTGAAATATCAGCAGGGCATGCCGGCACCGGTCTGTCTGGCCAAGGGGCAGGACAATGTTGCGCTTCGGATCAGGGAAATTGCCAAAGAAAACGATGTGCCGATTGTCGAAAATCCGCCCCTCGCACGTGCCCTGCACGCAACGACCGAAATCGACAGCGAAATTCCGGTGGAGCATTTCAAGGCGGTGGCCGAGGTGATCGGCTATGTGTTGCGCCTTCAGGATCGAAAGCGAAAATAGCACAGGGAGCGATTCGGCGCCTTGTTGACCTTTGCCGTGAATCTCCTCTAATAGCGATACTGTTTTTAATGATACAACCTCGAGGCTGTTTATATGAGTGCAAATGACAGATCAGTGAAGGTGCGCTTTGCGCCCAGTCCGACGGGCAGGCTGCATGTGGGAAATATCCGCACGGCCCTTTTCAACTGGCTGTTTGCCCGCCATCATGACGGACAGTTTCTGTTGCGCCTCGATGATACCGACAGTGAGCGCTCGACGGATGAATTTGCCCAGGGGATCAGGGACGATCTGACCTGGCTGGGGCTGACCTGGGATGAGGAGATGCGCCAGTCGGACCGCTATGTTGAATATGAAAAAGCGGTCCGCCACCTTACCGAGACAGGGCGCCTTTATCCCTGTTATGAAACTTCAGAAGAACTTGAACTGAAACGCAGGCGGCAACTGGCCCGCGGGCGTCCGCCGGTCTATGATCGCGCCGCCCTGCATATGACAGATGACCAGCGGGAAGAATATGAAAAGCAGGGGCGTCGCCCTCACTGGCGTTTTAAGCTCGATCACAAACGCGTTGTCTGGAAGGATCTCGTTCGCGGCGAACAGAGCATCGACGCGGCCTCTTTTTCCGATCCGGTGATGATCCGGCAGGGCGGGGGATATCTCTACACGCTGCCAAGCGTTGTCGATGATATCGATTTTGAAATCACCCATGTCATACGCGGCGAGGATCATGTGGCCAATACGGCGGCCCAGATTCAGTTGTTCGAGGCACTGGGGGCAGAGCCACCGCAGTTCGGTCATCACAATCTGCTTGTCGATGCCAATGGCGAAGCCCTGTCAAAACGCAAGGGGGCCCTGTCTGTGGCGGGGCTGCGCGAAGGGGGTCTCGACCCCCTCGCGATCTGTTCCCATGCCGCGGCGATTGGCAGTTCCTTTCCTGTCGAACCCCGCTACAGCATGGAGGCGATTGCTGCCATTTTCGATTTTGCCAAACTGTCGCGGGCACCGGCCCGCTTTGACGAACGCGAATTGCATCATCTCAATGCCAGATATCTGCATGAACTGGACTATTCCGCTGTCGCCGGACGCCTCGAAGAAAAAGGCATAACCGGGGGAGAAGCTTTCTGGCTGGCGGTGCGCGGCAATATCGAGCGGTTCGATGATGTCGGGGAATGGTGGCAGATTGTTGCCGATGAAATCACGCCGGTGATCGAGGATGAGAATTTTTGCGAACAGGCGAGTGCGCTTTTACCGGCAGCGCCGTTTGACATGGATACATGGCCCGACTGGACGGCGCGCGTCAGGGAAGAGACGGGCGCCAAAGGCAAGGCTCTGTTTATGCCCTTGCGCAAGGCGCTGACGGGCCGGGCGCATGGCCCGGAGTTGAAAATGCTGCTGCCACTGATGTCCCGTGACAAGGTTGTTAAACGCCTCTCCGGGGAGCGCGCCTGAAGCTTTGAAGGGCGCACTGGTGGTGTGATTCGTTTTCGCAAGGGAACGGAAACATTTCATGTGTGCGCTCATTTCCTCCTTGTCTATATACAAAAGAGGCCGGGGCTTCAGTTTGAGGGCGACGTCTCCAAAAATATCTAATATTTCAATAGTATATATGATCAAGGCTATGCCGCTCACTGGCGGAAAGACTTCGTTTTTATTCTTTCCTGCCTACGCCTGGTAAACAAATCCCAAACGCCTGTTTATCAGTTTGTTCACCAATTTTATTTATAAATTCAGGCAAGTAGTTCGTGTGGTTGGAGCTGCTTTGTACAGCGTATTGGAGCGTTCTGTCTTACTCCTTGTATTGCTTATTTTAAAGACGTGAAGGCAAGCCAAATGAAGTCATTGAGGCTTCCATTCTGCGGTTCCAATGCGACGGAAGCAATTAAAGGAGATTTGTGATGGTAATTCGCAGTGCAATGGCCGGCATTGCCGGTGTTATGATGATGGTTGCCGCAGGAAGCAATCCTGCTGCTGCCGGGGGGGCTTGCCCTGCCGGTTGTGACGGCGCAACCAACTGGACAGGGTTCTGGCTTGGCGTTGGTATTGGTGGCAATGCCGACATGATCGGTCATAACTATGACACTTACAATGCCGGTGCGCCCGGTGTCATTACCGGCTATGGCAATGATGACAGCCGGGGTGGTGCAGGATTTTTTGGCACTGTTGGTGTCGGCTACGACTGGCAGTTCCGTGATCGTTTTGTTCTCGGCGCCTTTACCGACTTCGATTTCGGTAACTCAACCCATAGTGAGACAGATTATTTTCTGCCCGCTGGTCCGTATGGCTGGGATATGGAACGCAATACCACCTGGACGATTGGTGCCCGCCTTGGTCTGATCACCTCCAACACGGCGATGTTCTATGGTCTGATCGGCTATTCCCGAACGTCAATGGACATAACCCTGGTTCAGGATGACGGCGCCGGGAATTCCTCCACGGTTTCAAGGAATCTGGATTTCGACGGTTTCGTCGTAGGGGCGGGTCTGGAGCAGAATCTGGGCAACGGTTTCTCTTTGAAAGGCGAATATCGCTATACCAATTATGGCTCCGAGAGCTTTGGTCCGGCGACGCCCAACCTTGCCGGAACAGTGTTTGAAAATGACAGCTTCGATATCGACAGCCATTCCTTCCGCCTGACACTGAACTACAAGTTCGCCCGCGGTGAGGATCCTGTTGAGGAAGTGTCCTACAAGGATGTGCCTCCTGCACCAAGCTATTCCCGGCCTTACAAGTAAGGCTGCCGGACAAAAGCAAAGACGCGAATCTTTTCAAGTCGGATCATGTGCAAGGCACGAAAAAAAGGTCGGGCTTTACAGAAAAGAGGGACAGAGATATTGAAAACGGCCCTTCCGGACACCGGGAGGGCCGTTTTGCTGTTCCGCTTCCCGGCCCCAGCCGGGGCCCAGGGCCGCAAACTGTGCGCAACCTGCCATCCTGCATCTTTCCGCGCATTTCGTCGTGCGGCTCTGGATCCCGGCGCTTCGCTGCGCTTCGACCGGGAAGCGAAATGCCAACGGAGCGGTCTTATTTGGTGTTTGCCGGTTGTTGTGTCTGCAAGACCGACGGGGTGTTTTTACGCGCCGCCCGGCTGGCATATTGGGCGCTGATATGACGTGTCATGACTTGCAGAGGGTACTGGATTTTACGCCCCAGCTTGTAACCGCGAAAGCCCTTGCTTTCATAGCCAAGCCTTGCAAAAAAAGCTCGTGCATTGAAATCGGCAAGGGCGGATATCCAGCGAAAGCCGTTGTCATAGGCGACCTTTTCGGTTTTCTCGATAAGGGCTGTGGCGATGCCGCCTCCCGAAAACAGGGGATTGACATAAAGGCCCGTTATGACTGCGGTTTGCAGATGTTCGCGCGATGGACGCCAGGAGGAAGTGCCAACAAGTGTATCATGTATGCGGGCCAGCAGCAGTTTCTCCTTTAAA
>JALXEI010000014.1 GCA_027069645.1 Hyphomicrobiales bacterium | reverse complement strand
ACACGTGCCCGGCCAACACGTGCCCGACCTCCGGAGTTTACTGACGAGGACCGGGCCCCGTTCTTCGATGATGCCCAAGGAGCCCTCGTCGGCGAGCGGCCCGACTATTCTCAGCGGGCGAAGAACGAGCCAGAAGTTACCCCGGACGTCGCCGCCCTACAAAACACCCTCCTTTGGTCCGATCTGGTCGATGCCGACACGCTCGAAACAGAGATCAAACGCCAATCGACTCGACTCAACGAAGCGACACGCTCCGCCCCGTTCTTCAAAGCGAGCGGCCACGAAACGGCAAGCGACACGCTGGGCCTCGTCGCTCTTTTGTTTGCGGTCACTGCCGAGCATGACGATGATCCGCGTTGGCACGAAGAAGCCGCAGGGCTTCGCGAACTGTTTGCCACGTCGGTTGATGACGCCGACGACACCACCGACGAATCGTTTGCGATTGCCCAATCCCGAGCCGCCGATCTGGCGGATTTGATACGAGGTGGCAGGCCCGTGACACCCCAACCCAAAGCAGCAACCGACTGGGGGGAACTCGCTTACCTAACCACGCTCATGCAACGCATGGAGACCGCCGAAGAGGAAAAACTCCCCGACTGGCTGGCTGACGCTCGCCAGTTCCGTCGCCACACAGAAGATATTCGCCACGAAGCGCAAGTGCTCGCCCTCTTAGCCGAAGCGATGGTTCGCCCCGGCACACCCGATGCCGACGACGAAGATTTTGTTGCGTTCGCCCATGAGCTTCGCCAATCTGCCACGAAGCTAGCCACCGCTGCCGAGTCCGAAGACCACCCCGCCGCCGAACGGGCGATGAAGCCGTTGCAACAATCTTGTGTGCGTTGTCACGAAGATTACCGCGGGTGAGAGCGGGGTTTTCAGCAATGGATGCCAAGAATAATCAACGATTACCGGTTTTGCAAAAAATAGTCTATCGCGACAAAAGCCTGTTTGATTTTGTTCCGTTCTATTGCCGGCAACTCGGTATAGATCACATAAGCGTGTTTCAGATCGTCGTGAAGCTGCGACCAACCATCAGTGAGTCCATTGTTACCTACCCATGCGGGCAAGACGAGTGACAAAGGGCGTAATTCGCGTCTATCACACCAACTATCGACGAGTTCGGAAATAATTTGGTTTGGATCGACTGCCATTGGTACTCCAATTTTTTTGACCGAAGGCCTTGTTGCCACCGTAGCCTAAGGGCATCGCCCTAAGAAAGATGCCGACCTACGTCCATGACTTCATGTAGGACACGGCGAATGCGGATCTCTTCGTCCGTGAAGGTGTAGAAAACAAGGTGATGTTCCACGTGGAGCGACCAATACCCCTGTCGAAGCCAATCGCGATTCTCTCCCTTCGGGGGATGCTTTGCAATCTTACGGAGCGCTGTGTCGATCGCATCAAGGTACCGGTCGGCCTGAGCCTCGCCCCAGTTCTCGCACGAGTAAACCCAAATGCCGATAAGGTCTTCCTCGGCGGCTTTGTCCTTAACGAGTCGTCTATTCATTGCCAGACGACCGTTTGGCTTCCTTACGGGCCTTGTTTTTGATGGCCTTCATCTCGAGTGAGCCAGCATCGCCGCTCTCTTCCCCCTCGATCAAAGACTGCCGTAAGGCGGCCACCTTGTTCTCGTGCTCTTCGAGTAGGCGAAGTCCTGCCCTTACCATTTCGCTCGCGTTGCCATACCGGCCCTCTTCGAGTTGGGTCGTGATGAACCCGTCGAAATGGCTACCGAGTGTGATGCTTGTGTTCTTGCTCATGGGATATACCCTCCTACCTAACGATACCTAAAAAGTACCATCTATTGGTATGCGCGTCCAATTGTTTCTCTGATGGTGTTGGAAATCGTTGGGCTGAAGGCCTGAAATTACCAAATCTCCCCGAAAACGCGATTTCCTCCGATTTCCGCGCGAACCTCCCCCTCCTGACACCTGTCTCTCGGGGGTTGCCAGCGGCGTAAGGGTCAAAAAAACTGCTTGACTCCGGTCCCCTGGCATGAAAAACTTACCTGTTGGTGCCTTTTCGACGAGCTAGCCGCAAGCTGGCCCGCCTGGGGTGCCGAAAAGCAATTGAGTGACCCGGTTTGTACTGTCCTACGAAGGATGGGGGCCGAATCACCACCCTTTTTATCTCTCTGCTGAGCCGTGCTTCTCATACGCACGGCAGCGCACGAGGAGCCTATTATGAAGACGACTTTCAAAAACGCCTCGATCATCGCCACCATCGCCATTAAGGCCATTGGTACGTTCGTCGCCGTTTCGGTCGTCTCGGGCTCCCGCTGGCGTTATGTAGTCAGCGGCGTACGTGTGGTCCGCCATCAGCTCGTCGCCAGCTCGGTGCCCCGGTTCGGTGTCCGCAATCCCGTGCTCGTCAACATGATGATGATCGTCATCTTGTGCGGCGGGATGATTTTCGCTTTCACACTGACCCGGGAGATGTTCCCCGAGAGCCGCCCCAACAAAATCATGATCACCGTCCTCTACCCCGGTGTGCAGCCGGAAGAAGTGGAAAAGGCGGTGACCATTAAAGTGGAAGAGGCGGTGCGGGGAGTCGACGGCATCGAGAAGGTCGATTCGGTCGTCAACGAAGGGGTGAGCATGACGGTGCTCACCCTGTTCAACGATGTGGACGATGTCGATGTTGTTCTGCAGGAAGTGAAGAACGAAATCGATGCCCTTTCCGATTTGCCCGAAGAG
>JALXEI010000013.1 GCA_027069645.1 Hyphomicrobiales bacterium | reverse complement strand
TCGAGAGCAAAACCGCGGGGAATGCGACTGGCGATCAGTTCGACAATCTTCTCGCGTCCCTTTTCCTCGCTGCCTGCCTCGATGAAGTAGAAATCACTCTCCCCCTCGGGTTTTTCAAGGTCGGGCATTTCGCCGCCGTTTATTTTATGGGCATTCAATATGATGCGGCTTTCACGCGCCTGACGAAAAACCTCCGTCAGTCTTACAACCGGAATGCCGCCGCTTTCAATAATATCGCCCAGCACCTGGCCCGGCCCCACCGAGGGCAACTGATCAATATCCCCCACCAGAAGCAGTGCTGCCCTGTCCGGCAGAGCACGCGTCAGGGCATACATCAGGGGGACATCAACCATAGAGGTCTCGTCGCATACGAGATAGTCGCAGGAGAGCGGGTCTTCCTCATTGCGACGAAATCCGCCTGTGGACGGATCGCTTTCCAGCAGCCGGTGTATGGTTTTGGCTTCAAGCCCGGTGGTTTCAGACATGCGTCTTGCCGCCCTTCCGGTCGGGGCGCAAAGGGTGATTTCCAGGTCGCTGTCGGAGACCAGTTTGAGAATGGTGTTGATGAGGGTCGTTTTGCCAACCCCGGGGCCGCCGGTGATAACCAGAATGCGCGATTTCAGCGCCAGTCGCAGCGCCTCCACCTGGCTGTCGGCAAATTTCAGCCCCGTTTCCTTTTCAAGTTCCGGCAGGCGTTTGTCGAGATCAACCTGTTCCCACGGGGGATCGTCTTTCATCAGGCGTTTCAGGTGACCGGCAATGCCGTATTCGGCTTCAAACAGGGTGCGCAAAAAAATCGCCGGTGTTCCCTCAAGATCTCCCGCGAGGACATTGTGTTCGGCGAGTTCGTGATCAAGAGCCTCGTCAATGATATTGTCGGGGATCTGCAACAGCTTTTCAGCCATTTCATAAAGGCGCTTGCGCGGCAGACCGCAATGTCCCTCGTTCATCGCTTCGAGAAGGACATGGGAAATCCCGGCCCGGGCCCGCATGGGACTGTCCTTTTCGACACCAAGACTCATGGCGATTTTGTCCGCCAACTGAAAACCGATGCCGCGAATATCGCTGGCCAGACGATAGGGATTGGCGGAAACGAGATCCATCGCCTTTGCGCCATAAGTCTTGTAAATGCGCACGGCGCGCTGTGTCCCGATGCCGTGCTTTGACAAAAACATCATGATATCACGCACCACTTTCTGATCGTGAACGCTCTCCATGATAATTTGCGCGCGCATCTTGCCAATGCCGTCGATCTCGCGCAGGCGGTTGGGTTCATGCTCTATAACCTCGAACACCCTGTCGCCAAACGCCGCCACCAGCCTTTTGGCATATTTGGGCCCGAGCCCCTTTATCATTCCCGAAGCAAGGTAACGCTCAATGGCATCAATGGTTTGTGGCGGCACGACATGCAGGGACCGGGCGCGAAACTGGTGGCCAAAGCGGGCATCATTGACCCAGTTTCCCTGTGCCTCGATGACTTCACCGGTGGATATGCTGGCCACATGCCCCACGACATTGACCGGTTCACGGCTGTCGCGCAGCCTGACACGCAGGACACAATAGCCGTTTTCCTCATTGTGAAAGGTAATGCCTTCCACGGTGCCCTTCAGCTCGTTGTTATTGCTGTCGGTATTTTGTTCTGTACGAGAGTGCATGGGACCCGTAAAATTGTGTTTAGTGCACCAGGCTACATCAGAGATAATCACGGAATATGCCCCGCCTCAAACGCAAAATGCCTCTGATTTATATTGTGTGGACGGTTGCATTTCTCCTTTTGAGCCGGACCGTCGCCCTGTCCCGTCCTGAAGACACCTTTTCCTGCAACACAGCTTTGATAAAAAAAGCCCGTGTCGTCAAGGTGGATGACAGAGGCATATTGCACTTGCAGGATGGTGACCGGGTGCATCTCGCCGGTATTCTGCCGGTAAAATTTTATCGGCATGCCACCAGTCCGATGGCGCGCAAACTCAACCGGCTGGCAAGGCAGGCAACCCGGCTCATACGCAGGGAAGTGGAAGGCCGACAGGTCGAACTGCATCGCAGCGGCCGACAGCGTGATCGCTATGATCGCCTTCTGGCCCATGTCTATGGCGAGAATGGCAACTGGTTGCAGGGCCTTTTGTTGCGTGCCGGTCTGGCTCGCAGTCTGTCCTTTGCCGACAGTCATGCCTGTATGAGGCAGATGCTGGCGCTGGAAGCAAAGGCCAGGCAACAGCGGCGCGGCCTTTGGGACTTTGCGCTTTTTACGCCTTTGTCAGCGCAGCAAACACGTGAACTGATGCGCAAGCGCTATCGTTTCGCGCTCGTCGAGGGGCGCGTCAACAAGGTGGCCCGTGTCAAAAAATGGCTGTTCCTCAATTTCGGGCGCGACTGGCATGATGATTTCACCATCGCCATCAGGCGCAAATATATCCGCACAATTGAACGCAGCGGCCTTGACCTGCAAGGCCTTGCGGGCAGGCGTGTCCGGGTACGCGGCTGGATCGAGCGCTGGAACGGCCCCCTGATCAAGGTCACGCACAGGCAACAGATCGAAGTGCTTGATGAATGAATCCAACACAGGCCGGGAAGTTATGCGGCAAACGCACGGGTGGTTCGTTTTCTTTCCGGTTTGAATGGCTATTCAGCCGACTGGCCGACGGCATGATCGAGATTGAGGCCGAGCAGGTCGTGGAGTTCGCAAAGGGCCTGTTCAAGTGTCGAGGCCAGTTCGGCAAACTGTTCGGCCGGATGATCGGGCGAGGACAGGAAGATATTGAGCGTTGTCGCATGGATCATGCAGCCAAGAGAGATATTGCGTTGTGCGACAGAGGCAAAGCCCTGATGGACGATATGGGGCGAGGCGAGAAAGCTGCTGTTAACGGCTCCGGTATGCATGCTTTTCCAGCCACTGGAGTCGAACAGCGCAAGGGCGCTGTCGATATCGGCTTGCGACAGTCCGCCCGATGTCACGCGGGTCAGAAAATCGGTCTGGAAGTCCTCCGGCTGGCGTTTGTAAATATTCAGCAATTCGCTGAAATGCTGCTCGGGGACCTTGCCTTCGCGACATTCCATGACCTGTTCTTCGTGGCTTCGGGCCGCGTCCTGAAGGGCCTTGAAACGATCGAGATCATCTGTCTTTTCATCTGTCATGCAAGTGACAAAATCAACCATTTGCGATGTCAGCGCCCACAGGGACTGGATACGGCCAGAGGCAAAGTGGCGCATGGAGATATTCTGGCTTATGGCGATGAATTTGCCATTTTGTCGATAATGGGCCAGTTGCAGCGCACAGAGCACAAAAGCATCGGGCGAAACGCCTTTCTGGCTCAGCAATTTGTCGTGATAGTCCGTGAATTCGATTGTCCGGGCGGCGAGCGGGGCTTTCAGCCGGTCGAAACCGGCAGCAGCCCGGAGAATTTTTTTCTGGAAAACAGGCGTCAGGTCAAAAGTCAGTTCCCTTGTGACCGGACATCCCTGGTTTGCCGCCCCCGAATACTGATCGACGCTGTCTGCATCAATACCAAGAACATAGTCGAGAAAATCGATAATATCGGCACGGTCAAGAGCTGACTGTTCGACGTTGAGACCGGCATAGCCATCCCGGAAAACGATAAATTGCAAACTTTTGTCGAACCAGCGATTGGCGCTGTTTCCGTGCAGCAGCTCGTTACAGGCGGCGAGATTGTCTTCAGGGTGATGATCTTCGAGATGGACAGAAAAGAGGGCGTTTTCGATGAGTGCGAGGTGATCGGCATTTTTCTCCGATCCCTGTATCAGCGACCGCCGGGTACGCGCCCAGTCACTGCGCGGCAGGGTGGTCAGGTGGCCGATGGCCCGTCCGGTAGCCTGTTCGTCGATGCTGTGATCGGTGATGAAGTTCAAACCCTTCTCGATATCGGCGAGCGAATGGGGGACCCCTTCGGCACCGATCAGGTCAAGCCGATGGATATTACCCCGGCAGAACACCACAATATGTTGCGGGGTCGGCGTTTGCGGCTGGTCAGTGGTGTGCGGTCCAGCGAGGCTGTCGGCCTTCTCTTCCGGAATGCGCGTTGTGGAAAACAGATGGATGAACCGGTCCTCGCAAAGGGGTTGCGGGCGCTCGACCGCCAGCGGAATTTGTCCCTGATCGAGAACAAGTTTGTAGTTCAGCACAGCAGCAATAAGAGAGGCGGCATGGTGACTGCGCTGCCGGGGGCCCTGGCGAAACAAAAAGAAATAGTTGTCATTGAGGACAACGGGATCGCGCCGTTCCGCAAAACGACTGTTCCAGTAGGGGGCCAGCCAGTTTTTCGAATTTTCCGCGCGTGAGTGATCAAGCAGCTTTTGCTGTAGCTTTTCGCCCAGCCCGCCGGGTTTGAGAAAGGCATTGAGAGCCGCGCGCGTACGGGCACGTTGTTCATTTGACAATACCGGTGTGAACCAGCGGGTCAGATGATCGGCCGACGCCTTCAGGTCCGGCAGGGGCAGCTCGGGCAGGTCTTCTGTCTCACCGGTTTTTTTTTCTTTATTGTCGTGATCGTCCATTACCGGTTCGTGCTTGTTCATACTCACTCATCTCACGCAAACTGTCCTGCTTGTTTTTTTGTCTTATCGCAGGTCAGGTCGTAAATGCGTAAACAGAACCGATTCTGTTTATGCGTTTACGGCCTGATTCCCACCTTAAGGCAAAACGTTATAAAGTGCATCTGATTTACGCCCGGTAAAGGTGTATACAGGCACGAACCGTCTTGTCAGGCCGATCTTTCTGTCGGGCAATCCGGAGTCCGATCAGAGAATTTACAAGGAGGGCAATATGGCAGAATTTTTGAAGAATCTCCAGAAGATTAGTGAGCAGATCGTTACAATAGAGCCTGTTGAGGCCATTGAGTTACACCGCAAGAGCGAGGTCTGTTTTGTCGATCTGCGCGATGGTTTTGAATTGCTGGAACACGGGCTGATTCCCGGCGCCGAGCATTGTCCGCGCGGTTCGCTGGAGTTTCGTATTCCGGTCAAAAGCGAATTTCACCAGACATATTTTTCCACTTGCGACCGCTTCGTGTTTTACTGTTCCCATGGTCAGCGCTCGATACTGGCAACCGATACAGCCATGAAGCTCGGTCTGGAAAATGTCTGTCATATTCGCGGTGGCATGAAAGCCTGGCTGGCGGCCGGGGGACCGGTTGCCAGATACGGAAGCGAATGAGTTTGGGACCCGGGCAGACAGCGTAATCGCAGACCGGGGAAATTATAAAATGCAATTGCTTCGAAGTGCGTTATATGTGCCCGGCAACAATGAGCGGGCGATCACCAAAGCCGCGTCACTTGATGTTGACGTCATCATTTTCGATCTTGAGGATGCGGTGCCTTTGGAAGAAAAACAAAAGGCACGCGACAGGGTGTGCGAGGTTTTGGCGACAGGCGGTTTCGGGACGCGTCCGGTTTGTGTCCGGGTGAATGATCCGGGCGGTTCTGCGGGCAGGGAAGATTTGCTTGCCGTGCTGGAAGCGGGGGCGAAGATTGTTGTCGTTCCCAAACTCGATACCGCCCGCGAACTTGTCGAGCTGTCCGGTCTCATGGATAAAATGACAGTCGGGCCGGGGGCTGGAGATGTGAAGATCTGGACGATGATGGAAACACCCCGCGCCATACTCAATGCGGCTGAAATTGCAAGGCTTGCGGAAAACGGGGTTCCCCGTCTTGCGGCTTTTGTTATGGGAACCAATGATCTTGCTCGCCAGACCGGGGTTCACTTTTCGCAGACAGGCCCCTGGATCATGAACTGTGTGCTCGCCGCCAAAGCCTTTGGTCTGGCAATTCTTGATGGTGTTTACAATGATTTTCGCGATGAAACCGGGCTGGAAGCGCAGTGTCGGCTGGCGCGTCAGCGGGGGATGGATGGCAAAACGCTGATTCACCCGGCCCAGATCGATATCTGTAACCAGATATTTTCTCCCGACAGGGATGAAGTCAGGCGGGCGCGTGAAATTGTGGCTCTGTTTGAGAAACCGCAAAATCGCAATGCTGCGGTTGCGCAAATCAACGGACGCATGGTGGAGCGGCTGCACTATGAAATGGCGCGCGAGTTATTGCAAAAACACGATCTGACCCTTCGGCGGGGGAAGGGAACGCATGAAACTTGATATCGTGATGTCAAAAGGGCAGGAAGATAGCCTTGTCGATGCCCTCTGTCAGGCCCTGCGCGGGAAGATCGACAGCCTTCCCGTCGAGCGTTTTTGCCAGCGTGGCGGCTGGCCACAGAATGTCAAACCGGGCAGGCCTGTCATCGTGGAAAACAATCCGCAAAAACTGGTTGTGCGGCTTGAAGTCGCCTTCGTTGAAACGGTGGCAGCCTGCTGTTCCGGCGACAATAGGGAAGAAGATCGTTTTGGCGAACTGATTATCGAAATCGACCGGAAAGACGGGCATTGCAGCTTCCCCCGGCGGGATGATACCAGAGAGCAAAGAGATTGACCCCACATTACTCTTTTCACCTCACTGTTGCGCTTCCCGGACAAGCGGCAGTGCTGATCCGGTATCCCGGGCCGACAGGACCGCATCCTGGCTTTTGATCCCTTCCCGCTTCACAGTCCAAACCTGAACAGGTGCAAGGGGCAGCAAGCAAGGAATGCGTTGAGGAAATGAATATTATATTTGTGGCTTGCCGCTCCGGACCACGGCGCTGGGCCATCGCTTGCCCGGGGAGCGAGATCGTTTGCGAATCCGGGAAAATACAAAGATTAATCTTTATGCGATCCGGTATATTGGCGATCACTATAAATCAGTTCAATCGCCTGTGCACAGGAACCGCCACAAAAAACGGGACGACCCTGTCGCAGGATCGTCCCGTTTCTTTTTCTGCTCTGTTCCAAAGGGCCAAACCGATGGCCCCGGGGCAAATCAGGCCGCCTTGCCTTCTTCGGCATCCTTGGCAGCCGCATCTTCTGCCGCCTTGCGGAAAGCCTTCGCACTTTTTGAAAGCACGTCTTCAACCTTGTCGACAGCTTCTTTCTGGGTGCTCTTGTTGACGGCGGCAATTTCCCTTGCCATGCGCTCAAGAGCAGCTTCATAGAGCTGGCGCTCGGAATAGGACTGCTCCGGCTGGTCCTCGCCGCGATAGAGGTCACGGACAACCTCGGCCACCAGAGACAGATCGCCGGAATTGATTTTGGCCTCATATTCCTGGGCGCGGCGGCTCCACATGGTGCGCTTGATGCGCGGCTTGCCCTTGAGCAGGGCGAGGCACTTCCTTGCCAGCGCCTTGTCTGACAATTTGCGCATGCCCACTTCGGCCACCTTCATCACTGGCACGCGCAGGGTCAGCTTGTCCGCTTCAAAATGAATCACGAACATTTCCAGTTCGCATCCGGCAATTTCCTGCTTTTCAATGCCTGTTACAACCCCGACGCCATGCGCCGGATAAACGACATATTCACCGGTTTTGAAGCCTTTTCTCGACGTTACGTTCTTTTTCTCGGCCATATATATAAACTTTCTCCGCTGTTCAACTTCCTGTCGATCCCTCCGGATCGCCACAAGCCCCGATGGTTCTCCCATGCCAGGTTCGACATATGAAAACACCAATGTCTGGCAAAAGGCACATGCCGGCTCCAAACCCGATCTGGCGCATTCGAATGACTTTCATGCCCGCTTTTATGAAAGGCGGTCCTGAATGACTGCGCGAAACCTTGTTCCGTACCACTTACGCATTAAAAGCAATGACGTGAAATCCACAATCATCACCGCACCTTTTTCTATCGGTTGACCGGAATCGCAACCTGGCTATAATCATATTGTTATCATCATGGCCAGTACGATGTGCCTCCCCGTTCAGTACCGAACAATGTCGCGCCAATAGCTCCTCATGGCTCATCCCGACCTGACCCCTTGTCTCATACGCTACATCTCGTGCCATGTGACAAACGAACAGCCCCTGACTCACACAAAAGAAGTTCTCATTATTTTGAGTTTCCGCTGGACCCGTATCATTGTTCCCACACTATAACACATTTTTAAGCAATATGAAACAGGTGTTAACGTCCCAATCCTTGGGGGCTTGCGCGAATCGCTGCCCAAAACCCGACAATGTGGTTAACAAAGGGTTAATTCCTGTCCCGGGGCCGGAACCTCGTGCATAAACCACCATCCTGCTTGACCGGGAGGCACCTCCTGCTCTATCGCTCGAAACAGATCAGCCCTTTAACCGGACGAGCCATGCCATGAGTACACAACCCGCCAGCGACCGCATTCTGATCATCGACTTTGGTTCGCAGGTCACGCAACTGATCGCCCGGCGTGTGCGCGAGAGCGGCGTCTATTGCGAGATCCATCCCTTCAACAAGGCGCAAGAAACCTTCGCCGCCTTCAATCCCAAAGCCGTGATCCTGTCGGGTGGTCCGGCCAGCGTCATGGAGATGGACACGCCAGCGGCACCACAAGCCGTATTCGAGGCGGGCATCCCGGTGCTGGGCATCTGCTATGGCGAACAGACGATGGTGGCGCAGCTTGGCGGCCGCGTCGAAGAAGCAAAAGAACGCGAATTCGGCCGCGCCGAGATTACCCTCACTCATGATTGCCCCCTGTTTGCCGGGATTATGCAACCTGGCGAGAAAAGCACCGTCTGGATGAGCCACGGCGACAAGGTCACCAGCCTGCCGGAGGGCTTCCATGTCACCGCCACGTCTGACAACGCCCCCTTTGCCGCAATCGCCGATGAGACGCGCCACTATTACGCCGTACAGTTCCACCCGGAAGTCGCCCACACGCCCATCGGCAGGCAGATGCTCCACAACTTCACCCACAAAATCGCCGGTTGTTCGGGCGAGTGGACCATGAAAGCCTTTCACGAACAGGAGATCGAAAAGATCAGGCAACAGGTGGGCGACGGACAGGTGATTTGCGGCCTGTCGGGCGGTGTGGACAGTTCTGTGGTCGCTGTTTTGCTGCATGAAGCGATTGGCGATCAACTCACCTGCATCCTTGTTGATCACGGGCTGATGAGGAAGAACGAGGCCGCCGAAGTGGTTTCCATGTTCCGCGACCATTACAATATCAAACTGGTGCATGTGGATG
>JALXEI010000012.1 GCA_027069645.1 Hyphomicrobiales bacterium | reverse complement strand
ATACGCAATCCGGCGTTGATATCATTATCGGCCCGTCAACAGAGGCCATTGCCGGTGAGGGCAAGATCGTCACGGCCGGTGGTTTTGATGCCCATATTCATTTTATCTGCCCGCAACAGATCGACGAGGCGCTGATGTCAGGCGTGACCACCATGCTCGGCGGCGGTACCGGCCCGGCCACCGGCACCAACGCCACCACCTGCACCCCCGGCGCCTGGCATATCGGTCGCATGTTGCAGGCCGCCGAGAGCTTTCCAATGAACCTCGCCTTTGCCGGCAAGGGCAATGCCAGCAAGCCCAAGGGGCTGGTGGAACAGGTGAAAGGCGGGGCCTGTTCGCTCAAGCTGCATGAAGACTGGGGGACAACGCCAGGCGCCATTGACTGCTGCCTGTCTGTCGCCGATGACATGGATGTGCAGGTGATGATCCATACCGACACGCTCAACGAAAGCGGTTTTGTCGAAAATACCATAAAGGCCTTTAAAGGCCGCACCATTCATGCCTTCCATACCGAAGGAGCCGGGGGCGGTCATGCGCCTGACATTATCAGGGTCTGCGGCGAGGAAAATGTCATCCCCTCTTCCACCAACCCGACCCGACCCTTTACCGTCAACACGCTGGAAGAGCATCTCGACATGCTGATGGTCTGCCACCACCTTGACGCCAACATTCCCGAGGACATCGCCTTTGCCGAAAGTCGTATCCGCCGCGAGACCATCGCCGCCGAGGACATTTTGCACGATATGGGGGCCTTCTCCATCATTGCCTCCGACAGCCAGGCAATGGGCCGGGTGGGCGAGGTGCTGATCCGCACCTGGCAGACCGCCGACAAGATGAAGAAACAGCGCGGGCGTCTGGACGGAGAAACCGGCGACAATGACAATCTGCGCGTCAAACGCTATATCGCCAAATATACCATCAACCCGTCGATTGCCCACGGCATGGACAAACATATCGGCTCGGTGGAAACGGGAAAGCTGGCCGATCTCGTTCTCTGGTCCCCGGCCTTTTTCGGTGTCAAGCCCGACATGGTTTTGAAAATGGGCACCATTGCCGCGGCGCCGATGGGGGATCCCAATGCCTCGATCCCGACACCGCAACCCGTGCACTACCGCCCCATGTTCGGCGGGTTTGGCAAGGCCATGACCAATAGCGCCGTGAGTTTTGTGTCACAGGCCGCGCTTGAGCGGAATATCGGCGAAAAACTGGGCCTCGAAAAACCGCTGCTGGCGGTCGAAAACACCCGTGGCGGCATTGGCAAATCGGCCATGAAACTCAACGATGCGACCCCCGATATCGAGGTCAATCCGGAAACCTATGAAGTCCGCGCCAACGGCGAATTGCTGACCTGCGAACCTGCCAGCGAACTACCGATGGCGCAAAGATATTTTCTGTATTGAGAGGCACCTTTATAGGCAAATGTAACGAAGATAAATTGTAGTTAAGCTACAAAAACGCTTCCCGGGCCTGACCCGGGATCCAGTGCGGCGCGGCACAGGCTGTCGAAAGGTCACTGCTCGTTGCTCTGGACCCCGGATCTGCGCTATCGCTTGTCCGGGGAGCGTTTCATTCAAAGAGAAAAACATGATCCGCGCGACTGACATAACACACAGCCATGACGAACCGGTCGATACGGTCACCCTTTCCTATGACGACCGTCATCGGCGGCGCATGGTGATGACGGGGGACAGGGGCCTCTCCTTCCTGCTCGACCTGTCCGAAGCCACGCAACTGCATGAAGGTGATGACCTGCTGCTTGAAGATGGTCGCCATGTCCGCGTGCGTGCCGCGCCCGAAGACATCATGCAGGTTGTCGCCACAGATCCGCTGCACCTGATGCGCACAGCCTGGCATATCGGCAACCGGCATTTGCCCTGTGAAATTCACGTCGACCGGCTGGTGTTGCGCTTCGATCATGTCATAGCCGACATGCTGGAAAAGCTTGGCTGCGAGGTAACGCGCCTTGAGGCCCCGTTCAACCCGGAAGGCGGCGCCTATGGTCATGGCCGGACCCACGGGCACGATCACGGGCACGACCACCCCCACAGCCACGATCACCCGCATGGGCACAGGCCCGGACACGCTCATGACTGATCTTCTTCCCGAAAACGAGGCGCTTTATATCCTCTCGGCCTGGTTCTCGCCTACCTGCCCGGTCGGCGCCTTCAGCTATTCGCACGGGCTGGAAATGGCAGTTGAAAAGGGCCTGGTGACGGATCGACAGAGCGCCGAAAATATTGTCCGCGACATCGTTCGTTACGGCAGCGGGCAGCTTGATGCCCGATTGCTGACCGCTGCCTGGCACGCGGCGAGAGCTGGTAAGGACAAGGCCCTGATCGATATCGCCGAACTGGCCGCCGCCTTTGGGCCAACAGCGGAGCTAACCCTTGAAAGCCATGCTCAGGGCGCAGCCTTTCTCAGGGTAATCCGCGACTGCTGGCCCAATACGGCACTGGAACGGCTGGCAAAAACCTGGCCCGGCCCCTATGCCTGTGCCGTGGTCGTCGGGGTTGCGGCCGCTGGGGCTGGCCTGTCCCTTGAGGCAACGCTCACCGGTTATCTGCACGGCTTTGCCGCCAATCTTGTTTCGGCGCTGGTGCGCCTCGTGCCGCTGGGCCAGACGGACGGGCAAAAAATCACTGCCGCAATGATGGACACAATCACCGATCTGGTGCAAAACCTGCCGGACACCGATCCTGACGAT
>JALXEI010000011.1 GCA_027069645.1 Hyphomicrobiales bacterium | reverse complement strand
CTGGCGGAACTGAAAACCGCCTTGAAGGTGGTGCAAAAGCTGGACCCCGTTTTTAGCGAGGGAGGCAGAATGGCCGTTTTTACAGATCCGCAACTTCCGCGCCCGATGAAGTTTGTGCGGCTTGACGGCGTCTGGCGTTTGCAAAACTAGGTCATAAACTCATAAACAGGGTCGAAAGGGGCTGTTTATGGCGCAACGAGGAATCAGGGAAAATGCTCCCGCCCCGATACGTCACAGCCTCGCGGTTCTTATGATGGTCGGTTGTTCGACCATTATGAGTTTGAGCGGCTTGCTGGTGCGCAATCTGCACGATGCTACAGACTGGCAGATCGTTTTCTGGCGGGGAATTGCCCTGGCCGCAGCAATGTTTTTGCTGCTTGTGATTGAACATCGGGGCGCGACGCTGCGCGAAATGCGGCGCATTGGCTGGTCCGGTGTGCTGGGGGGGCTGTTCTTTTCCGGAACAATCATGGGCTTTGTGCTGTCGCTCACCCATACAACCGTCGCCAACACGGTTTTTACCATGAGCGCGATTCCGTTTTTTACCGCTGTTCTGGCGTGGCTGGTGTTGGGGGAGCGTGTCAGCCGGGCGACTGTTTTTGCCATTCTTGCGGCTGCTGCCGGGATTGCCCTGATGGTGGGAGACGGTTTGGCCGAAGGTTCGGTTTTCGGCAATCTGATGGCCATTTTGACGGCTCTCTGTTTCGCCTGCTTTATCGTCATTCTGCGCAAGGGGCGGGCTGTAAATATGTTGCCCTCGATCATTGTCGCGGCACTGGTGGCTTCTGCGGTCGCCATCGGGATGACGGGCGGCGATCTGGCACTTTCGCTGCATGATCTGGTGCTGTGTCTGATCTGGGGTGCGGGCATATCCGGCACAAGCTATTTTCTGATGGTGAGATCATCGCGCCGGCTACAGGGGGTGGAACTTACCCTGCTGGTCCTGCTCGAATTTATTCTGGCCCCGGTCTGGGTCTATGTGTTTGTCGACGAGGTTCCGGCAACAAGGACCCTGGCGGGCGGTCTTGTGGTCCTGACAGCGGTCATGGTTCATGCGCTGGTGACTCACAGGAAGCTGCCCGTGGGCATGCAGTAACCCTGAAATACTCACACCAGCAGGCAAAAAGGCTGACTTTTGGGCCTAACGCGATGCGATTCTTGTGGGGCGGCTTTCCGGCAGGAGATATCGCGCATGTTTGCGAATATTGATAATCGCCTTGCCCTTGAACTGATTGTTCCACAGGGCCTCTGCTTCACGGGCAGAGGGGCGGAACTGCATGGACAGGTTTTCGCTTGAGGCGATGACTTCATAGACACGGTCATAACGAGGCTCTCTCATGGCCACCAGTGCCTTGTTGAGAGCAACGGGTTTTGTGGTCATTAGCGGCAGAATCTTGAAGGGTCGATAAGCCAGTTCTTCAGGATGTTCCGCGTCATAGGAGGGGGCATAGGCAACGCGCTCGGCCGTGAAGTGACGCTGTTCATCCGCTGGTGGTTTCACTTTTTCAAGTGGTCTGAAGCTGGCCAGCTGGTGGGCATGTGCGGGCCTTGCAGTGGCTTCGTCGGTCTTGCGGGGTTGAGACGAAGCGGGTACCTTTGTTTCGTGACGAGGCATTGCCGGTTCGATTTCTGTTTCGGTCAGCCAGCGGGCGCGCCGTTCGGAACCGTTGACCCACAGACGCGAGCGCGGGGCCGGACGGGCAAAGGCTCTTTCCTGTGGTGCCAGCGAGGCCAGTTGAATCCGGGCTTTTTGCGCAGCCGGGCGCGCCGCAGGAGATTTCGCATGGCTGCTGCCATTGGCCTGTGAGGGGAGGGGATCGGGACGGTTGTCAGCGCTGTCACTGTCAAACAGAAGATCGGGGCTGAATTTTCTGCCGGTACTGTTCACCCAGAGATGGGCTGCGTGCGGCGACAGACCTGGAACCTCAAGTTTGTTGCTGACGGCTCTTTCAAGCGAGGCCAGTACGGTCCGGCGCATTGCTTTTGTGGCAAGGTCCGAAGGTTTCCCGTTGTACGCGGTTCCGTTTCCGGATAGCCGTGCAGCCGGGATACTGGCATTGGCGAGCAGAACCTTGCTGTGCAGGCGCTTTTTGCGGGCCAGTGCGGCAAGGCGGATGCGGGCGCGTTTCTGATCACGCAGGGTCAGGGGGCCACCACGGGCCGGGCGGTGCTTTGTGCGACCATAGGGGAACAGCATGGCCAGTTGTGTCCGCGACATGCGGGGCCAGGCGCGCACACGGGCGGTATCGACATGGACAAAGGGGATGGCCGAAGTCGGATAATATCCAACGCCGCCGACTTCGAGTTTGAAAGCCAGCTTGCGCACTTCGCTCATGGGCACATCGGGGAAATGAATGTCCATCGCCTTGCCGCGCATGTGCTGCGAGCGTTTGGCCTGACCGCCACCGGCCCGGCGCAGTGCCGCGTTTGTTTTGGGAGAGCGATAGCCCGAGACAACATGAACAGGTTTTTTCGAGCCGCTTTCCTCGTGCAACTGCCAGACAAGGTCAATCAGATGCGGGTCCATTTTCGTTGGTACATTTCGCCGCCAGTCCCGCATGAACCAGTTGATCTTTTTCATGGCTTCGGGGATGAACCTGCCATCGCGCTTGAAGGTCACGGTGATGCGTCGGCCGGTGTGGATCTCGTAAAAGGAAATGGTGCGTTCATCGCGCGAAGCATCGGCAAAGTCGGGATGCCAGAGGAGGCCTGACGCCAGAAGAACCAGGGCCGCTATAAAAGCAACAGGCATCCGGTTCTTGTACCCACGCATACACTTGCGAAAATTCATTACAAAACTTCCAGGTTTCCCACCATAGCCTCAAGACCGCATTGGCGGGCTTGAAACCGGTCTCCGTTTTGATTGACCTTGCAAGCGCGTCTATGCGTCTGCACCGGTTTTCCGGAGTTTTTTCAGGCATTCTGTTTACGATAACCCGATCCACAAAATTTACCAAAAACGGCCCTTTTTTGCGACAGGCAAGCATTTTTTTGGTTAGCAAATTCCTAATAATCAGGATCTCGACTGCGGGTACTATTCAAACTTTTTTGGGCAAAACAAAGACGGGAAAGAAGATCAGCTCCTTTCCCGTCCAGGGTGTGTTTTTATTTGTCTCCTGCACGAGGCTGAACAATCAGCATGCGTGTTCTAGAACAGGGAGAAGAACTCGTCGAAAGCCATTTTTTTACGCCTTTTCTGCTTGCGATATACACGGACACGGCGCTTTTGCTGACGGACATTGCGACCACTCCAGTAGGAACTGCTGTTGGCTGACGGGAACCACCAGTCATTGGTATAGCCGTCGGAGCTATAGTCATCATAGGCTGCGACACGCGGCTGGATCTTCACCTTGCGCACTTCCGGGAAGTGCGCCCTTGCCCAGGCAACGCCTTTGGTAACCGCCGCATAAATGCGGTTGTCGTGGCCGTAGACATCGCCAAAACTCTGCAAGTTGCCGTCCTTGTCGGCCCAGAGCGTGAAATAGGTGATATGCACCGGTATTTTTTTCTTCAACTGGACTTGCTGATTGCTGCGGGAGGCCCATCTGCGGCTGACCTGCGCTTTCGACCAGCCATTGATCCCGAACACCACTTCGGCAAGACGACGCGGGTTTCTGACACGCACGCATCCGTGAGAGAAGGCCCTGCGTCCTCTGCTGAACAGGCTCTTTGACGGTGTGTCATGCATATAAACAGCGTGTTTGTTGGGGAACAGGAACTTGACCCGCCCGAGCGCGTTGCGCGGTCCGGGCGTCTGCCGGATCCACATGCGACCATTGCGGTATCCGCCTTCATAGCCGGCCGGTATGCGACCGTTCATTTCGTTCCAGATAATGGACTGGGGAACATTCCAGTAGGGATTGAAAACAACGGTTTCCATTTCATCCGAGAATACCGGTGTCTTGTTGGTCGGTTTGCCGACAATAACACGCTCTTCGTGAATGATTTCGTCGTTTCGGACAACCCGGACCTTGTATTCGGGAATATTCACCCTGACATGGGTGGCACCAAGGTTGCGCGGCATCCAGCGCCAGCGTTCCATATTGGCGATGATTTGCTTGTGACGGTCCGGTTTCGGGGCGTTGAGGGCAAATCTGGTTTTTACGCCAATGATCCCTTCAGCCGGCAAACCGGCCGATTTTTGAAAACGGATCACCGCTTCTCGGAGACGGGAACCGTAAACGCGCGGATCAATGAGATTGTTCAGCACAGGCACGCCCAGCCGACGGCGGACAAGAGCAACCTGGGGATGCTTCATTCCATAACGCAGCACCGGACCGCGGGGAATTCTGATGCGCTCGCCCGGTTCACTGTCGGCGCTGCCGTTCTTTTCGGCAGCCAGTGCGGCCATCAGCGCCTTGAACTGACGGTTTTGCGGATGAAGGGAGGTCAGATAGCGGGCCGGATCATCGGCATCTGCCAGACCACCGAGTTTTTCCGTGGCGTCCAGCGGCTTTGCCTTGCGATCAAGAAACCGGCTGAGCCTGGTCTGGTCAATGCGTTCACCATTGGCGTCACGCATATATTTCAGCGCCTTGCCGGAGATCATCAGTTCGGCTTTTGCCAGTTCATCAACGAGCGAATCATCCGCATTGTCATTCAGAACCGGTGTCCGGTAATCTTCGGGATCAAGGCCGTATTTGCCAGCCCTTGCCAGTTCGTCGATTACCTGACGGGCCTTGCTGTTGAGCTGGCCGTCGGTGATCCATACGGGTTTGTAGTCACGTTCGGAATAAAAGGCAGCAAGGTCACCACGCGCCTGCATGGCCCTGTTGCGCCGGTTGAATTTTCTGGAAAGTCTTTTGCGGATTTCCTCGGAAATCAGTTCTGTGGTGGAAAAGGCCCTGATTTCCTCTCCGGGCTGAAACGCCTGTACAGGAAGGCTGCCCAGAGTCAAACCTGCACCAGCGGACAGGATTGCCAGTCCTGTCACATATACGATCCCCCGCGTCTTAATAAACATCAATACAACCCTTTACTACCCGATATACAACTATATATGGGTACTGTTTCACCGCCTCGAAAGCCTCTGCGAACAAATTAGCGTGATTACCATGTTTTGAACACGGTCCTGACACAATTTGCTCTGTTTTTTCGCCGCTCTGGTGCCGAATAAACACAGATCGGACTTTTGGCTGTGAAAAACAGTCCCCGTTTTTCGGAAAATCGCCACTTTAAGGCGATTTTCGATCTCGATTTGACCCGCCATCAGCATATATTCAAACATCTGATTATCTGTGCAGGTCGGTTTTGCCCTCAGGCATTGGCCTCAAGGCCAAATTCACGCATCTTGCGGTAGAGCGTTGACCGGCCAATTCCCAGTTTTTTGGCGATCTCCGTCATGCGGCCATGATAGCGCCCGAGTGCCAGCCGGATCATATCGGCTTCAACCTCTTCCAGTGGCCGCACATCGCCATCGTCGGTGAGGATCGGTATGCCGATCTGTGATTTCTCCTTGCTGATTTCGATGGTTTCAGGTGTCCGGCTTTCTTCACCAATCATGGCCGGTCCGTCATAGACAGGTCGTGTTTCGACAGACCGGGGGGCAGGTGGAATTTCGGCTTCGAAGCCTTCCACATGGGCGGCGATCTGCGGGAATTCGTTGACGCCGAGTTCATTGCCGTCGGCCAGCACCACGGCGCGGAAAATGGCATTTTCCATCTGGCGAACATTGCCAGGCCAGGGATAGCGTTGCAACAAATCCAGCGCCTGCTTGCTGATGCCGTCAATCTTCTTGCCTTCTTCAAGGGCAAAGCGGGAGATAAAGTGGCGTACCAGATCGGGAATGTCCCTCGTGCGCTCGCGAAGGGGCGGGATCATGACGGGGAAGACATTGAGGCGATAATACAGATCCTCGCGGAATTTTCCCTCCTGGACCAGCTTGATCATGTCCTGATTGGTGGCCGAAATGATGCGGATATCGACCTTGACGGGCCGCTTGCCGCCAACCGGGTCAACCTCGCCTTCCTGAAGGGCGCGCAACAGTTTGACCTGTGCTTCAAGCGGCAGTTCGCCAACCTCGTCAAGGAAAAGGGTGCCGCCACTGGCTTCGACAAATTTGCCGTCCCGTTTGGCAACGGCGCCGGTAAAGGCCCCTTTCTCATGGCCAAACAGGATGCTTTCCACAAGGTTTTCGGGAATGGCGCCGCAATTCACCGTCACAAAGGGCTTGCCGGCGCGATCCGATTCGCCCTGAATGGCGCGCGCAATCATTTCCTTGCCAACCCCGCTTTCCCCTTCGATCAACACGGGAATATTGGAAGATGCCGCCCGTTTGCCGAGATCAACAATGCGATCCATGTTGGGGCTTTTGATGATCAGATCATCAAAAGTCATCTGACCGGTTGTCTTGCGTTTGATGCGCTTGATTTCCACTTCCAGCAGATCGATTTTGAGGGCGTTTTTCAAAGAGACCTCAAGACGCTCGGGGCTCACCGGCTTGATGACAAAATCTGCGGCGCCAGCCTGCATGGCCCTGATGGCGGTTTCCATGGAGCCATGCGCTGTCTGCACGATGACCGGCGGGCGATGGGCAAGGTTGCGCATGCGTTCAAGCACTTCCATGCCGTTCATATCGGGCATGACAAGATCAAGAAGGAGAATGGAAATATTTTCGCCCGCACTGCTTTCAAGGATGGAAAGCGTTTCTTCGCCACTGGCGGCGGCTTTGGTCTTGTAGCCGAACCGTTTGATGGTTTCGGTCAAAAGACGACGCTGGACGGGATCATCATCACAAATCAGAACACACTGGGACATTACTTGAATCTCAACTGACTAACAGGCACAACAACAAATGTGAGCACAAGCCGAAAAGCGGATACCGGTTTTCTGACAAATTGCGCGACATACGGGGAGCTTACTGCGTTCCGGATATGTGTGGGCCGTGTAGAACCCCCGGAAACGCATTCAGCTACACACTTGAGGCCCATAGTGAACCATTTGGGTTAACGGATGGTTGCGATTTGTACAGTTTTCGGAAAGGACGAAGAGGCTGGAGCGGGTTTTACAGTTTCGCATAACCACAGCACCCCGCCTCGTGCTTGTCGAGGCAGGGTGCAGGCCCGGAGGCGGTCGGGGGGAGAAGGTTGGGGGTCAGGATTTCTTCTTCAGCCGGTATTTCTTGTGGCAGGCCTGGCAGGCTTCCAGGGTGCTGAGGAAGGCCGGGCGGAAATTTTCCGGACCCTTTCGGGCCGCTTTGGCAGCCGCGTCGCTGCGCTCTTCCAGTTCATCCACATGGCGCTGGAAATCCGCCATGTTTTTCCAGATCTCGGGCGAGGCATCACTCTCATCTGTAAGGGAGCCTTCGGGCACCTTGTGACCAAAGGCCAGACCAACGGACTGAATGGTGCGCATGGCCAGTTCGGCAATTTTACTGTTCCAGGGGGTCCTGCCGCGAATCATGGCGCCAGCCGTTTTTCTGGCCATCTGGGCGGCTTCCATCAGTTCCTCGCGATCATGGGCGAAACTGGCGCCGTCGGGTTGCAGGGACTGTTTATCGACAGAAGGGATATTGCGGGCCAGTTTTTCTGCATGAACATACCCGACCGTTCGGCGGATTTTGTGTGCGCGCCGTTTATGCCGTTTTCCGATTTTTTTATGTGCTTTTCGGGCGTGATGGTTATGGTGTGCCCCTTTTTCATGCCTCTCGTGCCCGTCTGCAAGGGCGTTTGCAGATATAATAGCCACGCCTGCAAGGACAGGCAGCACCGATTTCAACAATGTGTTCACAGTCTTTTACTCCTCATGGTCATCTCTTTTGCTTTATCAGGTTTGACACAGACTAGCGGTCGTGAACTGACTTGTTGCTGACGATAGCCGGAGAACAGGAAAATCATGATGGTATCCTGCGCATTTTTTCAGCCCGTCCTTTTTTCGGCAGGGGCTTGATGTTATCAGCGGAACGACGCACATTGAGCGCATGGCCCGAACAGCAGGAGTGAAGGGAAAACAGGAATGGATAACAGGGCGGGAACCGCGGAAATGATTGATCTGGGCAAGATGCCGGAATGGGACCTCGGCGATCTGTATCCCGGAACTGAGTCGCCGGAGTTGAAAAGCGATCTTGAAAAGGCGGCAGATGATGCGACGCAGTTTCAGGCCAACTGGCAGGGAAAACTCGAACAGATCGCGGCGGGAGAAAAGGGCGGCGAAAAGCTGGCGGAGATCATTCGTGCCTATGAAGCGCTGGGCGATCTGATCGGTCGTATCGGTTCCTATGCCGGGCTGCTTTATGCAGGCAATAACGAGGATCCGGTAACGGCAAAATTCTACGGCGACACCAATGAGAAACTGACCAATATCTATAACAGCCTGCTGTTCTTTGAACTGGAGTTCAACCGCATTGATGACGAGGTCATGGAAAAGGCGCTGCAAACGCCCGCCCTCGCTCATTATCGCCCGTGGATTGACGATCTGCGCAAGGAAAAGCCCTATCAGCTTTCTGACGAGCTGGAAAAACTGTTTCACGAAAAGGGGCAGACCGGGCGCGGGGCGTGGAACCGTCTGTTCAACGAGACCATGACCAGCCTTCGTTTTGAAGTGGATGGCGAGGAACTGGCGCTTGAAGCGGTGCTCAATCTGCTCTCCGATCGCGACGGGGCGAAGCGCAAAAAGGCGGCAATGGCCATTTCAAAGGTGCTGGGCGATAATATCCGGCTGTTTTCGCTGATTACCAACACGCTGTCAAAGGACCTGGAAATCTCCAATCGCTGGCGCGGATTTAAGGATATTGCCGACAGTCGCCATTTGGGCAACCGGGTCGAGCGCGAGGTTGTCGATGCGCTGGAAAGTGCCGTGCGCGAGGCCTATCCGCGCCTCTCGCACCGCTATTACAAAATCAAGGCCGGATGGTTTGGCAAGGAGGCGCTGGATTTCTGGGACCGCAATGCGCCGCTTCCCGATGACAACAACCGGATTTACAACTGGCACGAGGCACGTGAAACGGTGTTGGGGGCCTATCGTGATTTTGCCCCCGAAATGGCGCAGATTGCAGAACCGTTTTTCGACAGGGGCTGGATTGATGCCCCGACCCGTAAGGGCAAGTCACCAGGCGCCTTTTCCCATCCCACAGTGCCAAGCGCACACCCCTATGTGCTGTTGAACTATATGGGAAAACCACGCGATGTCATGACC
>JALXEI010000010.1 GCA_027069645.1 Hyphomicrobiales bacterium | reverse complement strand
CCTGATAGGCGGCGTTGAGACGCTGGATGACCGCATCCAGATAGGCGCTGACTTCCTGTGGCAGCCTGATATTGGCGAACTGGTCGGGGTGATAGTGTTTGACAAGTTCGTGATAGGCGTTGCGCAGTGTGGTTTTATCCACTCCCGGCTTAACCTTGAGAATATGGTAAGGGTTGATCTGTTCGAGCTGTTTCAGGGAATATTCGAGCTGTTTTGCTGCGGGTTTTTCATTGGACTGCACAGCAGCGATGGTGCTTTGCGCCAGCCAGACCGGTTCGCCGCTGTTGGTTTTGAACAGCACGAATTTGTCGGTACTGTTCAGCAAATCGCCAAGCCGCCCGTTTTTGGGGATGGCAATCGCCCCCTTGAGATTTTCACCATCGACAAGTGTCAGGATGACGGGAATAAAGGTTTTCTCAACTTTGAGAGTGGCGGAGGATTGACGGTTGAACATGATCGTGGACCCTGCTGTATTCCATTTTGATACAAAAACTGATTTTCTGTATCCATAGCAGCAGGGTTTGTGCCAGGTTTTCGCTGTTCTTCAGAGAGGCGCACAAGTCAGCAGGAATCATCCCTTGCGCCGTGGCGTATTACTGGCCAAAGAAACGGATATCGCCGCTACCGGTTTTCCGTTTTTGCTGACGAAGGGCCTCTGCTTTTTTCAGCTTGTCCATCCGGTCCATTTCATCAAGCAGATCATTCCAGGCCGCATTCAGTCGTAAAACGACGGCTTCGAGATATTCGCAGACCTCTCCGGGCAGTTTGATATTCACATACTGATCGGGATGATATTGCTTGATCAGGGCGTAATAGGTAGCACGGGCGGTTTTGAGATCAACGTCTTTTGTCAGGCCGAGAATTTGCCACGGGCTGGCATGCTCGATCATTTGCTTTGCCTGGTCGAGCTGGCGGGCCTCCGGTTTTTTGTTGGATTGTACAGCCGCAATGGTATTGCGGGCGAGATAGATCAGTTCGCCATCCGTGACCCTGAACAGAATAAAGGCGTCAGAACCGTTCAGGACTTCCCCGAGGCTTTTGGCACGAGGAACCGAAACGGATCCCTTGAGGGTTTCGCCGTCAACAAGTGTAATGATAACCGGCAAAAGATCGTTTTCCGGCTCTGTTTGAGTATTGTTTGGCATATTATAGTATGTCTCTTCCCGCAAATAAAGTCATCCTGGGCGAGAATGGTTACCTAATGGTATAAAATTCAGTTTTTCAGGGCGTTTCTTGACCCGTCCTGTTGATGACCTTTGTCTGTCGGGCCGGAAGGCAGGCTGTGACAAGAGCCTGTACACGCTTGTCGAGGTCGGGTATTTTTCGATAGCTGTGTGGTCACTCGAACAAATCGGATATCGCGATATACCGGGGGTTTTATGAAAATTTGCATGATTGGTGCCGGTTATGTCGGGCTGGTTTCGGGAGCCTGCTTTGCCGATTTTGGCTTTGAGGTGATCTGCATCGACAGGGATATTGACAGGATTGAGAAGCTCAACAAAGAGCAGGTTCCCATCTATGAGCCTGGTCTTGACGAACTGATCGGAAAAAATACGAGGGCAGGGCGTCTGTCGTTCACTACAGAACTGGCAAAGGCGGCGCAGGGGGCCGATCTGATTTTTCTGGCCGTGGGCACACCCATGCGCCGCAATGACGGCTATGCCGATCTGTCCTATATTTACGAGGCCGCGAGAGACCTGGCGCCATTCCTTGAAGACTTTACGGTGATCACCACCAAATCGACTGTGCCGGTGGGCACCAGCCGGGAAATCGAACGCCAGATCAGGACCATTCGACCGGATGCCGATATCGCCGTTTGCTCCAATCCCGAATTTTTGCGCGAGGGGTCGGCCATTGAGGATTTCATGAAGCCGGACCGCGTACTGATTGGCCATGATGATGAGCGTGCCCGCGAAAAGCTGGAAAAACTCTATGCAACAGTGGCTGACAGGGGCGCACCGGTGATGTTCGTGTCGCGCGAGTCGGCGGAACTGGCCAAATATGCTGCCAACAGTTTTCTCGCCACCCGGATTGCATTCATCAACGAGATTGCCGACTTGTGCGAGCGGGTCGGGGCCGATGTGCAGGATGTGGCGAAGGCGATCGGCTCGGATAGCCGAATCGGTCCAAAATTCCTGCAAGCGGGTCCCGGCTATGGCGGCTCGTGTTTTCCCAAGGATGTCTCGGCGCTGGCGCGTACGGCGCGCGAGGTGCGCGTGCCCCTGACCATTGTCGAACAGGTCTGGAAATCCAACAATGACCGCAAGATCGCAATGGCCTGCAAGGTGGAAGAGGCGGCAGGCGGTTCGGTGCGGGGCAAAAAGATTGCCGTTTTTGGCGTCACATTCAAGGCCGAAACCGACGATATGCGCGATGCCCCCAGCCTCGTTATCCTGCCCCTGTTGCAGGACAAGGGGGCGGTGATCGCGGCGCATGATCCCGAGGGCGAGGAAAATGCCCGCAAGCTGCTCCCGGGGATCGAATGGCACGCCTCGCCGCTGGCGGCGGCAAAAGACGCCGATATTGTTCTGGTGCTGACGGAATGGAACCAGTATCGTCAGCTTGATCTTGATGAGTTACGGGCCGTCATGAAAGGCGATTTGCTGGTCGATCTGCGCAATATTTACGAACCTCGCCAGGTGAAAGGGGCAGGGCTGAAACTTTGCGGCATCGGTCGTGTGTGTGAAACGCAACATAATTGATAAAAGCGAGAGGAAATGTGATGCGACTTTTTAAATTTATGCTGGTGATGCTGACGGTCAGCCTTGCTTTTGCCGGTGCAGCAGTGGCCCTTCCCGGTTTTATGGTCGATTCGGAAGGGCTGGAAGAAATGATGAGCGATAAAAAGCTGGTCATTCTGGAAGTGCGCTACTATCCCCATCGCTATTATACGGTTGGTCATATTCCCGGCGCCATTCAGGTGCAGCGCTTTAAGGATCTGGGGGATAACAATTCCGACAGCCTGATGAAATTCCCTTCGAAACAGGCCTTTCAAAACACCCTGCGCGGCTGGGGGATCAACAATGACAGCCGCATCGTGATTTATGACGACAGTTCGACCGCGCTCGCCTCGCGCCTTTATTATCTGCTGGCGCTTTACGGTTATGACATGAAAAATGTCAAAATTCTCGATGGCGGCACGGTGGGCTGGACCGGTTTTAACGAGATGACCAAAGAGGTGCCGACAATCAAAAAGGGGACGGTTGAACTGAAAGACGCCAACAGGGCCATGTTTGTTGAATGGACCACCGTTTATGACCGCATTGTCAGTCGCCGCGACAAAAACATGATGCTTCTCGATGCCCGACCCAACACACACTATACCGGAGAGGTCATGGCTCATGCGGTGCGGGCCGGCCATATTCCAGGGGCGATCAATATTGTCAGCCTTGATGGGGTTATCGGGGAAAGTATGACCTGGAAATCGAAAGCGGAACTGGCCGAGATGTACAAGGCATTGCCAAAGGACAAAACCATCATCGCCTATTGCCATGACGGCTTTCGCATGAGTCTTGCCTGGTTGCAACTGAAATGGCTCGGCTACAAGGATGTGCGCCTTTATAATGGCGGCTGGGGCCACTGGGGCAACAAATTTTCGCTACCCGTTGTCAAGGGTAGCGAGGTTTTCGACGCCAGTTTCAAACTGTAGAGCGTTCCCGGTTCGCAAAATATTCTGCAAAAATACAAAAGGACGGCCTCGCGCCTTTCTCATCTGTTGGCTGTGTCGCTCCACGGATTTATCCCGGGGGACCGGGATCACAGACAGGACGTAAACTGTCGCTTCATGTCTCGCCACAAGCTTCGCTGTGCCGCCCGTATCCCCGATCGGCGCTATCGCCTGTCCGGGAAGCAAAACGGACAATGGCCCGACTCCGGAAGTTGTATGATTTTCCGGAACTGCCGGTATCACCGGGGAAAAATATTGACAGCTGTTGTTTTTGATGAAATATTAGTGAGTGTTTGATAACTAACATGAACGAATTGCAGGAGTCGGAAAGGGATTATGGCCCAATGACGACACACACCAGAAAAAGCGCCGATGAACGCAAGGAAGAGATCGTCGAGGCGACCTTGCGGCTGGCCGGGGAACTGGGACCTGACCGGATAACAACCGAGGCTTTGGCCAAAGAGGTGGGTATTTCGCAACCCGGAATTTTCCGCCATTTTCCCACCAAGGGAGCCATCTGGGAGGCGGTTGGCCGGCATATCGGCAAAATGCTGGGGGACAGAATGGCCCGGGCCAGAAGAAAGGGCCTGCATCCGGCAGATGAATTGCGCGATTATGTCATTGGCCATCTGGGCTTTATCAAGACTACTCCGGCCATACCGGCAATTCTGTTCTCGCGCGAACTGCACGCCGAAAATGAGAATCTGCGCAGTTTTTTCGCCGGTCTCATTGCCAGCCGACAAAGGCTTTTTGCCTCTCTCATTGCCGCAGAGATCAGGGCGGGACGGTTCAGGCAGGACATTGATCCAGATGATGCCGCCCTGCTTGTTCTGGCCCTCATTCAGGGGCTTGCCATGCGCTGGTCGCTCAATGCGCGCGGCTTTGATCTGGTGGAAGAAGGCAGGCGGCTGCTGGATTTGCAGCTTGCCGGTTTCAAAACGCTCAAGCAATCCGGGGAAGATGGGGGAGCATAACAATGAAAAAGCCATCTGGAAAGCTGCTCATCATGCTGGTGCTTGCCGGGCTGGCATTTGGCGGCTTTTATATAAGCAGGAAACGCCCGATAACAGTTGAAATTGCATCATATGAGAAGAGCGTTCCCATCAGGGTTTTCGGGCTTGGAACGGTTGAGGCGCGGATAGTCTCCAAAATCGGCTTCAAGCTCAGCAGTTCGATTATTGAACTCAATGCCGATGAGGGCCAGCATGTACGCAAGGGCGATGTGCTTGCCCGTCTTGACGCTTCCGAGCAAAAGGCGCGTCTTGCCAGGGCAAAGGCCGGTGTATTGGCGGCCAGGGCAGCGCTTGAAGGGGCCAATTCGGCCATTCTCAAGGCAAGGGCCGTGCTTGCACAGAAAAGACGCACCAATAATCGCAAAAAGGCGCTTTTCAGAAAGAAGACAATATCGGCGGAAGCAGCAGAAGCAGCGAAGCTTGAGCTGGATACAGCTCTGGCCGAGTTCAGGATTGCCGAGAGTTCGCGCCTTTCGGCCAGGGCGGCTCTGGAGACGGCTCTGGCACAGGAGGAGTTGGAGAAGGCAAGTCTTGATCAATATGTCTTGAAAGCCCCCTTTGACGCCATAATTGTCGAACGGCATATGGAGCTGGGCACGGTGGTCAAGGCGGGCGAACCCCTGTTTACCCTGGTTGATCCATCCTCCGTCTGGGTGCTTGGCCATATCAGCGAAAACCGCTCGGGGCTGATTGCCATAGGCCAGAGCGCAAAAATCCGCCTGCGTTCACGTCCGCATGATCTTTATGACGGCAAGGTGGTACGTATCGACATTGAAAGCGACCGGGTAACAGAAGAGAGAAGGGTTTATATCTCCTGCAAGGACTGCCGGAAAAAATTCAATCTGGGGGAACAGGCCGAGGTCTATATCACCACCGCCATTCTCGACAGGGGTCTATTAGTTCCTGAAAATGCCGTTGATGATTTTGATGAACGCCGGATGAAGGGAACGGTGTGGATAGTAAAAGACGGAAAACTCAGGCGCCAGCCTGTAACATTTGGACATCGCACACTTGACGCCCGCCTGAGCATCAGGTCCGGCCTGCCAGAAAATGCAAAAGTCCTGAAAAAACTGCCCAGACTGCTCAGGGAAGGCCGCAGCGCAAAAATCAGGCAGGAGGCAAAATCATGAATCTCGCCTATCGTGATGTGCGCCATAATCTCGGTCGCTTTGTCGTTACCTGTCTGGGGCTTTCTCTTCTGCTGGGCGTGGTGCTGGCCATGATCGGCATTTATCGTGGTCTGGTGGCTGACGCCACAGAGCTGGTTGAGGCCATGGGCGGAGAGGTTTGGGTGGTGGAGCAGGGCACGCGCGGCCCCTTTGCCGAAAGCTCGCGCATCCCGCTTGACACCAGAGAGGCGATTGCCCGCATCCATGGCGTAACCAGGACCGGGGCCGTCACCTTCCAGTCAATCGAAACCGACACCGGCCAGTCAAAGCTCCGCCTTTATGTCATTGGCTATGAACCCGGCCAGCTTGGCGGGCCGAAATATATCATTGCCGGGCGGGGGCTGACCGGGCGAAATTTCGAGGCAGTGGCGGACCGGCGAACAAAACTGGCTCCCGGTGATCATATCAGGCTGGGGCGCAATAATTTCACCATTGTCGGGATTACCGGCAATGCTGTTTCATCAGGCGGTGAACCAGCCATCTATCTCTCGCTTGATGACGCCCAGAAACTGCAATTTGACCTCTCTCCAGCAGCCATCAGGCGGGAACGGGCGCGGGGTATCAAACCTGCAAGCTCGACCGATACGGTCAGCGCTGTAATTGCCCGTATCCATCCCAACGCCTCGGCCAAACACATCGCCGCTTCCATTGAGCGATGGAAGCATCTCACCGCCATGACACAGGAGGAGCAGATCAAAATCCTCACTCAGTCAGTGGTTGAAAAGGCACGCAAGCAGATCGGCATGTTTACCACCATTCTCATACTGGTTTCGGCGGTGATAATTGCGCTGATCATTCACACCATGACCATGGACAAGATCCGCGAGATCGCCACCCTCAAGCTGATCGGCGCCCCGGACCGGGTGATTGTCGGC
Source organism: Hyphomicrobiales bacterium (assembly GCA_027069645.1). Taxonomy (GTDB): domain Bacteria; phylum Pseudomonadota; class Alphaproteobacteria; order Rhizobiales; family JAKIUO01; genus JAKIUO01. The sequence goes on along the minus strand of JALXEI010000010.1, from coordinate 2,450 downwards.
CTTATTGTTCAGCAATCCCTGGCCATGGGGCTGATCGGTTTTGGTATTGGCGGATTGCTGATCAATTCCATCAGGGAATATTTTCCCAAGCGGCTGGTATTGCAACCGGCTGACGGGCTGAGCCTTGCCGGAGTTGTGGTGGTGATCTGTCTGCTGGCCAGTATTTATGGTGTATATACGGCCCTCAAGGTTGATCCGGCCAGAGCGCTTGCAGGCTAGGGGCGGACAAAAATGACAAAAGACAAAACATCTGAAAAGCCATCTCCGCTGGTTTCGCTGGGCAAGATCTCAAAACATTTTGGCGAGGGTGAAACCCGCGTTGACGCCCTGCGCAATGTGACGCTTGATATTTACCCCGAGCAGGTGATCGGTCTTCTGGGGCCAAGCGGTTCCGGCAAGAGCACGCTGCTCAATGTAATCGGCTGCATATTGGAGCCAAGTTCAGGGCGCATGGTGCTTGACGGCGAGACTGTTTATGATGGGCACTGGCTGCGCTCGGACCTGCGCTCCCTGCGGCTGGAGAAAATCGGTTTCATCTTTCAGGCTCACAATCTTATGCCTTTTCTCAGTTGTATCGACAATGTTGCCGTTGTCCTGCATCTGGCCGGCTACAATCAACAGGCGGCCCAAAAACGCGCTCGGGAACTGCTCGACTATCTCGAAGTGGGCAATCGGGCCGAGGCTTACCCTGCCAGCCTGTCAGGCGGGGAGGCCCAGCGCGTGGCGATTGCCAGAGCCCTCGCCAACAAGCCGCGCATCGTCCTTGCCGACGAGCCGACCGCCGCTCTTGACAGTGAGAGAGCCGGGATCGTCATGGACCTTTTGCGCAAGGTCGCCATAGACCAGCAGGCCGCCATAGCCGTTGTCACCCATGACGAAAAAATCTACGATCGCTTCGACCATATTTTCAACCTGCGCGATGGCGTGCTTGATAAAGCAATAGCCGGTCCGTGACCACCGAGTGAAAAAACATATTATTGTATATGGCGCGCCTTGAGGATGAGACCTCGAACACGCTCAGAACCAAAACTCTGGCTCCGGCCTTACAAAAAACAAATCACACTATGTGTGTGGCGCGCCTTGAGGATGAGACCTCGAACACGCTCAGAACCAAAACTCTGGCTCCGGCCTCGCAAAAAACAAAGCACACTCCGTGTGTGGCGCACCCGACAGGATTCGAACCTGTGACCTCTGCCTTCGGAGGGCAGTTACTTATGGTTTCTTATGGTTCCCTGTGTGGTAAATATCATTGAATAACAGCATGTTGTGAATTACCACAATTCCTTATCTTTTCTCTGGATTGATTGCTAGTGATTGCTAGCAATCATGGGGGCGAAATGCAGGGCAAAATTTCAAAGACCACAGTTGACGCTATCAAGCCGGGGAAAAGGGATATTTTTCTGTGGGACACGGAAACCAGGGGCTTTGGCCTGAAAGTTACTCCGGCTGGCAACAAGATATATATTTTTCAATATCGCTGGCCGGGAAGGAAGGCTGCCCAGAGGATAACACTTGGCAGGCATGGCGATCCATGGACACCAGCCCAGGCCCGCAAGCAGGCGGAAATATTGCGCGGGGATGTGAGGCGCGGCATCAATCCCAGAGACAGGGAGAAGGTCACTGCCGAAGAAGAAGCCAAGGCCCTGACCGTTGCCGAACTTTGCCAGCTTTATCTTGCTGAAGGCTGCAAAACCAAAAAGCCCTCCACCATTGCCACCGACAAGGGGCGCATCTTTCGTGATATCATCCCGCTTATCGGCAACCGGAAAGCGCGGGACGTAACTGCAAAAGATGTTCGCAAGTTGATGAATGACATTGCGGCAGGCAAAACGGCTGTTGACGAAAGAACCGGCAAATATGGGCGGGCGCGTGTAACAGGCGGCAAGGGTACGGCAAGCCGGACAACAGGTTTGCTTGGCGGTATTTTCTCTTTTGCTGTTCAGGAAGGAATAAGGCCGGACAATCCTGTCAGGGGCGTCAAGCGGTTTCGTGACAGGAAAAATGAGCGCTATCTCTCACCTCAAGAACTTGCACGGCTTGGCAAGGCCATGAAAGAGGCCGAAGAGGAAGGGGAAAACCCCATTGCCATTGCCGCTATTCGCCTGCTTATCCTTTCAGGCTGCCGGAAAACGGAAGTCCTGTCTCTCCAATGGAAGGATGTAAATTTTGAGCATGGCTGCCTTCACCTTGCCGATTCCAAGACCAATGAAAAAACAGTGCCGCTTGGCGCACCCGCCCTTGAATTGCTTGACAGCCTGCCCCGCTATGGAAATTCGCCCTTTGTCTTTCCAGGCCACAAAACAGACGGCCATTTTGTCGGTTTGCCGCGTGTCTGGGAACGAATAAGGGGGCGGGCTGGCCTTGAAGATGTGAGGCTTCATGACTTGCGCCACAGCTTTGCCAGTGTGGGAGCCGGAGCTAGCTGTCCCCCTGAGTGTCTGGCTCAATTG
>JALXEI010000009.1 GCA_027069645.1 Hyphomicrobiales bacterium | reverse complement strand
AGCACTACCCCATCAACGCCAGCCATCGCGGCAACAATGGCTGGCGTTGATGGGGTAGTGCTAACACCAATTCGGTGTTAGTGTCAAGCTATAAATACCATTACGGTGTTAATGGCGGGTAAATAACCCGAAACAGTGTAGGCAGGTCGACCGCCCAGCTTCCTGAAAATGCTCATGGCAGCCAGCGTCAAGACAATATTAACCATGTTTGGAGAAGCATGGCTGAAAAAACAGGAGGTACACATGCTTGCCAGAAGTTTATTGCGCCCTCTTATGGAGAAGTTTTCCGCGCCGCCACCCATGCCAGCCGGTTTTGAGATGGACGGCCCGGCCTTTGACGAGAGTGAGTTTTTCATTCAGGAGCATGAAAAAAGGCTGGAAGAGAGCAATATAAGGGGCTTGCGGCTGGGGCTGGTTTACCGGGACGCCAAGGGGCGGGTTTCAAAAAGGATTGTGCAGGGGCGCAAGATTGTCATAACGCCCAAAAATGCATATTTGCAGGCGCACTGCGAGATGCGTGATTCTCTGCGTTCCTTCGTGATCGGTCGCATCGAGGAGGTGATTGATTGTCAGACAGGTGAAGTGTTTGAAGATGTGCGGGAATTCATGTCACCGTTTCTTTCCGGGGCTGAGTATCGCGATGGTATTGGCGGGCGCAAGGCAAGGCGGGACAATAGCCGGAAAATTCTGGAAGATTGCTGGGATGGGCTGAGTGTGCTGCTGTATCTGGCCAATTGTGACGGGGAATTCCATCCGTCTGAAAAACAGGTGATCGCTCGCTATATCGACTGGGTTGCCGGGGCAGATGATGCCAGGGGCGGGTATGATATTGAGGCGATCATCAGGCTGGCCATGCACGCCATAACACCTGATCTTGAAGATGCGCTGGACAGTCTTGTTGATCTGATGGATTGTGATCGCGACCATGCCATGAAAGTGACGGCAATGGCGCGAGAGCTGGTTGATGCAGATGGTCGTCTGGCCGAAGAGGAGGTTGCTGCCCTTGTCGAAATCAGGCAGATGATTGATGAATATTTCGGGGTTTCGTGATTTATCGCCAGGGTGTTGGGACCGGTTTGGTCGGAATAATTCCTGTCCATTATCGGCTGACAATTCAAACCGGGTCTGTCGCCCGGGTTTGTTTTCTGTTTTTTTCATCTCTTCGCACCCAAAGCACCGGCCCGGCCCATTCAATCGCCGGGTTGGCTATGGGGTCGGCGTTATATGAATTGAGGATGAAGCTTTTTCCCGGGCCCTTGTGCAGCTTTTTCAGATACATATGTCCGTCACCCAGCCTGACCACACATTCCCGCCCGGCCAGATGGGCAAGGGGGCCGTTTGTGGGGCGGTAAAATATGATATCGCCCTCCTGATAGATCGGGCGCATGGATGAACCCCTGACCCGGACAGCGGCCACATTTCCAAGGGCCGTCGGGGCTGGTACAGTTTCAGCATGTTCGCTTTCGGCCAGATTGTCGATGGGGATAATTTCGTCGCCTGCTCCGACATAGCCGGAAATCGGAACATCCATTATATCCGATCTGGCATCTTCCCAGACAAGATCCCAGGGCTGGCATCCGAGGGCATTTGCCAGTCTGTTCAGCCAGTCCACCTTCAGATCTCCATCCTGTTTCTTTTCGAGGCGGTCTATCTGTGCCTGGGATGTGTCGATAAGCTCTGCCAGCGCCTGCTGGGTAAGCTCCAGACGCTCGCGAAATTCCCTGATTCTGTTCATACCAAAATGGTATAACAACGCACTACTCCCGTAAAACACCAACATAGTGTTGACAATAACACCATAACGGTGTTAACAGTCCGTTATGAAACTGGCTGAATACATAGATTTGAATGCGATAGACAAGCGTGAATTCGCCTGCCTGATCGGCGTAACCGTGGTTTCGCTCAATCGCTATCTGTCTGGCGAACGCCGCCCGGAATGGCCGGTTCTGGCCGTTATCCGGAAGGTGACGGGGGGGCAGGTGACGCCAAATGATTTTCTGGAGGTGGATGATTTGCCGCCAAACCCTCCAAAGGGGCAGGCGGCGGCATGATTGACGGTTTTCTTTCCGGGCCGGGTTGGTGTTCAACCTTCTTTCAACTTCTAGCAGGTCCGGAGAGAGGAAACGGCCCCCAGAGGTCGCTCCTTTTGGCGGGCTTCTCACCCGCCGGGGGCCGTTTCGCTCGGGTTTTGTAAGGCGTTGTTCATGTTTGCAGTCGGGTAGCGGGTAGTGTTGTGACTGTTTTTGTTGCGCAGTTGTTCTGTTTTGCGGGATTTCGTCTTTTGTACCGCTGTTGATTTACGGTCCTGGTGACCCCGTTCGGCATTCTAGAACGCCGCAATGTCACCGGCTCCGGCAGCCATTGCCGGGGGCAGACGGTCTTGCCGAAAATGTCCGTGACTTCGCCGGGTGGAGAGTAACCCGGCCCGAATTTCAACAGGTCGCGCGTTCTGTGGCCGTTCAATCTGTATGCGTTCCGGTTTTGGCCCGTGTTGCGGGTCGGGGAGAGAGTCATGTCTGATTTTTGCACAAACGGAATTCCGGATCGTTCCCCGCGTGGTAATGCGTATCCCCTCGAACTGGCCGGGTCGGGCGATGATGTTTCATTGTCCGATCCGGCCTTTTTTCAATTCAGGGGACGGTGGAGCGAGGAGGAGGACGATGTTCTGATGCGCATGGACAGGTCGGGCTGTTCAACGCGGGCCATTGCCAGGAGGCTGGGGCGGGGGGTCCGGTCCGTGCGCCAGCC
>JALXEI010000008.1 GCA_027069645.1 Hyphomicrobiales bacterium | reverse complement strand
TTTGTGTCGCATCGAAGTGGCGGGCGATGGCCAGGTGAATAAAGGTCGGCAATTGCTCCGACTGTTCGAAATAGAGATTGGCAGCAGCGCAAAGACCGGCATTTGCTCCCCGGTCCTCAAGGGCAACAATACCCTGGTAACGGTCTGTATCCGCCCCTCTGTCGATGGTCATGGCAAGATGGCCCTTGCCAAGCAGGTTCTGTTTGTCAGGAAGGGCTTCGGGATGTTCAAATGCCTCGCGGTCAAATCGGGCGTAGCCTCGCAATCGGCCCGGATGCACATAGTCGGCAACGATGAGATTAAGGGGGCCGTCGGTTTGCGTTTGCAGGATAAAGCGCTCGGATGATCCTTGCGGTTTTGTGTTGTCGGATGCCGCAACAGTCGTCTGGCGGTCCTTGATCATTGAGCCGAACAGGGAAACCAGCAACAGGGCTTCCCCGAGAACCTCTGACACCCTGTCGGGATAGTTATGGCGAGAAAGAATGTCGTTGATAGCCGGGCCGAGGCGCGCGAGGCGACCACTTGCTTCCACATGCTCGATCCGGAAGGGCAGGACGAAGTCATCAGCGGGCATGTCGCTCGCAGGGGCGGGCATGGTCAGGCCCCCTCGAACAGACGGAGACACCAGGCCAGAATGGCTTTTTGTGCATGCAGGCGGTTTTCCGCTTCGTCAAACACCACGGATTGAGGTCCGTCAATGACGTCATCTGTGACTTCCTCGCCGCGATGGGCGGGCAGGCAATGCATGAAAATAGCGTTTTTATTCGCCCTTTCCATCAGTGCGGCGTTAACCTGATAGGGGGTTAGCAGCCGGGTGCGCCGCACCTCGTCACGGTCTCCCATTGACACCCAGGTGTCGGTGACAACGCAATCGCTGTCCTCGACCGCTTCAACAGGGTCGGTGGTGACAATGATGTTGTGCTTGTCTTTATCCACCGGCGCAAGCTGTTTTTCGGACAGGGAAAGCTCGGCCGGGCAGGCGAGTTTCAATGTAAAATCAAACTGAATGGCGGCACGTATCCAGGATGTTGCAACATTGTTGCCATCACCGACCCAGGAAACGGTGCGCCCCTTTATCGGTCCGAGCTTCTCCTCAAAGGTCTGGATATCGGCGAGGATCTGGCAGGGGTGGGAAAAATCCGTCAAACCGTTTATGACCGGGATGGAAGCATGGCGCGCGAGTTCCTGGAGGTCCTCGTGGGAATTACAGCGGATCATGACGATATCGACAAAACGGGAAAGAACCCTGGCCGTATCGGCCAGGCTTTCGCCGCGTCCCAGTTGCATGTCACCGGCATTGAGAACCGTGGTTTGTCCGCCAAGCTGACGCATGGCCATATCGAAAGACAGCCTGGTACGGGTTGACGGTTTTTCAAATATCATTGCGAGAGTGACAAGGCTGTCCGGTCTTTTGCAACGGGCCGGGAGCTTGTTGCGTCCCGCTTTTTTCATGTCGTGCGCCAGGTCCACAATCCGGCGCAGGGTTTTGGCCGGTATTTCGTGCAGGTCAAGAAAGTGTCTTGTGCCGGTCTTCGATTTTTTATCTGCCATATTCATTTGTCTGGCCTTTCGGAAAATTGATCCGGTAAAGGGGGCTGTGTTTGGGAGACGGGGCGGGCGAAACATCCTGATCGGATGCAGGCGCCGGGCTATTGTCGGCTTCGCAGTTTTCGATATTTTTCCAGCGCCCGCTCAAGACCACCGGTGGCCTCGTCGATTTCGGTACGGGAGACATTCAGCGGCGGCAGGAAACGCACGACATTGCCGGTGGCCGGAACACTCAAAACATGTTCTTTGGTCAAAAGCCGGATGAGGTCTGCGGGCGCTTCGTGCAATTCAATGCCAACAAGCAGCCCGCTGCCGCGGACATCGGCAACAAGATCGCCATATTCATCTTTGAGCGCCGCCAGTTTTTGCAGGATATAAAGTCCCTTGTCGGCCACGTCCTCGATGAAGCCGTCTTCCAGCATGACATCCAGAACCGCATTGCCAACCGCCATAGCCAGCGGATTGCCGCCAAAGGTCGAACCGTGGGAACCTGGTCCCATGCCGCTGGCGGCTTCGCGGGTTGCAAGGCAGGCGCCGAGCGGAAAACCGCCGCCAATACCCTTGGCAACAGCCATGATATCAGGTGCAATATCGGCCCGTTGATACGCAAAAAGCTTGCCCGTGCGTCCCATGCCGGTCTGGACTTCATCAAGGATCAGCAACAGGCCATGTTCATCGCAAAGGGCGCGCAGGCCGCGTAAAAAGGAGGGAGGCATTATATTGACCCCGCCTTCACCCTGGACAGGTTCAACCAGGATTCCCGCTGTCGCCGGGGTTATGGTGTCGCGGACAAGATCCAGGTCGCCAGCCGGTATCTGATCAAAACCGTCCATATCGGGGGCAAAGCCGGCCAGATGTTCCTTTTTGCCACCGGCGGCAATGGTCGCGAGGGTGCGTCCATGAAAAGCCCCTCTGAAGGGGATGATGCGATTGCGTTCCGGTTGCCCCTTGTGGCTGAAATAGCGCCGGGCGGTCTTGATGGCCGTCTCGACGGCTTCGGCACCCGAATTGTTGAAAAAAACCTTTTGGGCGAAGCTGACGCTGCACAGTCTTTTCGCCAGTTTTTCCTGGCCGGGTATGGCGTAGAGATTTGAAATATGCCAGAGTTTTTCGGCTTGCGTGGCAAGGGCATTGACCAGCACGGGGTGGGCATGGCCAAGGGCATTAACAGCGACACCGGCAGCAAAATCGAGGTAACGG
>JALXEI010000007.1 GCA_027069645.1 Hyphomicrobiales bacterium | reverse complement strand
CTATGACGCCTTTCTGGAGGCCTGCATCAAAACCCGCTATGATATCCAGTTGCTGCGCCGTCGCTTCGGAGGGAGCTTCGAGCAGATTTGCCACCGCTTTACCACCTTGCGCAACCCGGACGCGCCGGGCATCTCCTTTGCCCTGTTGCGCGTTGATCCGGCCGGAAATATTTCCAAACGCTTCAGCCTTCCCGATCTGCCCCTGCCCCGCGGAAGCGGCGCCTGTCCGCTGCTTCCTGCCTATCGTGCTTTTCTCACACCGGGCAAGATCAGAACCCGAATTGGCGTCCTGCCGGAAGGACAGAAATATCTCTATGTGGCACGTACCGTATCAAAAACCGTTGGTGCCTTTGGCGAACCCGACCGCGTCTATGCTGTAATGATTGCCTGCGAACTGCACTATATTGACCAGGTGGTGTATGGCGACCGTTTGTCGGACCATATTGACCGGCATGCCGTTCCCACGGGTATTCACTGCCGCACCTGTCCGCGAACGGCCTGTCAGCATCGCGCCATCGGCTCGGTCCTGCCACCTTCCGAATAAAGGCTGCCCCTGTGCCTGAGAGTCCGCTTCAAAACTCCTCACTGATTTTATTGGTTTTGAACTGGCCTCTGAAACCGCAATCGGTTTGAACCCGGCCCACCCCCAAGACCAGGGCATTTGCCCGAGTCAAACCGTTTTCCTTTCAACGAGGTACACAAGTCAGCATGAGTCATCGCTTGCGCCGTTGCGTATGATTTGCATGAATCGGGGCGTTTCATGCTAAAATGAACAGCACAACCGCACCAATGCCGAAATTCGGGAGAACGCACAAGGATGCATCGAACCGTACTTATTGCTGAAGACGAGCCTTATATTGTCCAGTCGCTGAGCTTTTTACTGGAAAAGCAGGGATTGCAGGTCTCCGTCGCGTCGGATGGCCGACAAACCCTTGAAATGCTCCGGGCGGCCCCGCCGGATATCCTGCTGCTGGATCTGATGATGGAACATCTCACCGGTTTCGAGGTCCTGGAAGTCGTGCGTTCGGAAGAACAATTGAAACATATCCGGGTGCTGGTTCTGTCAGCAAGGGGACAGGAGAATGACCGCCGCCGGGCTCTGGAACTGGGCGCCGACAGGTTCATTACCAAACCCTATGCCAACAGCGACGTCGTCTCCAGCGTGATGACACTTCTGGAAAGCAGGACTGTGTAGTATCACAGAAACGGAGTTGACACAGGTGACAGACAAAAGCAGATACAGGGATCTGGCGCGCCTGCTACCGTGGCTGGGCCTGTTTCTTTTTACCCCGCCGGTCCTGTTTCTGTTCCGGCCTGCCCTGACCATTGCCGGGGTTCCCGTGCTGCCGGTTTATCTGTTTGGACTCTGGTTTGCCCTTATTCTCGCCTCGCGATTCCTGACCGGACATCTGGTCGAAGAAGCCGAACCGCCGGTCTCTTCCCGTCCCGACCATGCGCAACGCAAGCGGTCATCCGAAACAGACGAGGCCAGGTCATAAACTTATAAACAGGGTCGAGAATGGTGCCAAAAGCGCAAAAATACGAGGTTAAAATGATCGCCGCGCGTACTTTTGTACGTGCGAGAGCATTTTGGCCGCGAATTGCAGCGCTTTTGGCATCCTGCGGACAGGGCATATTTGCTCCCCCGCTGCGTTACAAGTTATTGAAAACAAAAATGTTTCCTGCGAACTTGCGCCTTGCGGGAAAACAAATCTGCTCCTGCCATTTCGATCCTGTTTAAGAGTTTATGACCTAGGTTCTGATCCATGCTCCATACCGGTCCCGTCCTGTTGACATCTGCAAGCTATCTGGCCCTGTTGTTTCTGCTGGCCTTTTTTGTCAATCGCCTCGCCGCCGACAACAAGGCGAGGCTGATCAATTCCTCTCTGGTTTATACCCTGTCGCTGACGGTCTACTGTACCTCCTGGACGTTCTATGGCGCTGTCGGATCGGCGGCCCGCAACGGGCTTGAATTTCTGACCATCTATATCGGCCCCTCACTGGTGTTTTTCGGCTGGTGGTTCGGGTTGCGCAAGCTGGTGAGGATCAGCAAATCCCATCACATCACCTCCATTGCCGATTTCATTTCCTCACGCTATGGCAAAAGCACGCGCCTTGCAGCCCTTGTCACCCTCATGGCGGTGATTGGCACAACCCCCTATATCGCCCTGCAACTCAAAGCGGTCGCCGACAGTTTCAACACCATCACCTCCCTGCCCGGAAGCGGTGCGGCGGCCAGCCTTGCCAGCCCGGCCATCTATACGGATACCGGTTTCTGGGTCACCGCCAGCATGGGCATTTTCCTGGTGCTGTTCGGCACAAGGACCCTTGGCGTCGAGGAGCATCATCACGGTGTCGTTGCGGCCATTGCGACTGAGTCCCTTGTCAAGCTTGTGGCCTTTCTGGCGGTTGGCATCTTTGTCATGATCAGCGTGCGCACGCCGGATGGCGGCAATCTGTTGACGGCCATTGGTCCCGACCCCGCCCTGTCGCAGCGCTTCAGCTTTCCCGACAATTTCGGACCGCGCTGGCTGACCATGCTGATCCTTTCGGCCTCGGCCATCATCTGTCTGCCGCGCCAGTTCCAGATTACCATTGTCGAGATTGCCAGCGAGGATCATCTGCGGCGCGCCTCCTGGCTGTTTCCGCTCTATCTGTTGCTGATCTCGCTCTTTGTCATTCCCATCGCCGTTGCCGGTCTGACCCTGCTGCCGGAAGGGGCCAATCCCGACCGCTTCCTGCTCACCGTACCCATGACGCTTGG
>JALXEI010000006.1 GCA_027069645.1 Hyphomicrobiales bacterium | reverse complement strand
ACGACAGCTGTGCCCGTTTGCTGACGTTCGTCATCAACGAGCTGCAACCGGATTTTACCACCCGGAAAAATTCTTTGTCGCTTAGCGAAAAAACCTATGACGAACTCTGCGACAAAGCTTCCATTCTGATTTTGAAAAGCAAGCTCAACGAAGCCATTTCGCTGCTCACCACGGCCATCAATCTATGCCGCAACATTCGTGAGATGGCTTGCAGCGGGCAGGCCGGCAAACTGATGAAACAAGCCAAAACCGACCTCTTTGAAAGCTGGGTATCAATCACCGACAAAGCTCTGGGTAACAACAAATTGCGTCTGGCGATGGAATAAAGTGTATCGCCTGAAGCTACAGTTACAAAACCGGCTCCCTGTTCATTTGCACGAACGGGGCGGCGCACCGCAACAGCCGCTCGTCTTGCAACAGGACGGCTTGTCCGCCCCCTTGCCCTTGAGGTCCGTTGCACAGGACGCGTGCCACCGGCATTGTAATTATATCCGGCAGGTTCTGAAGGCAGGAAGGAACGCCGTGCTTCAATGATGGGTTTCATGGGTTTGCGGTCATACGCGCGGGGAGGAGTATAGACATCATTGTTGCGCCCCCCTTCCGACCGAGGTGCATTGTCGATTACCTTGTAACGGGCCGAGCGCACTTCGGGAGCCGCGACTTGCGGCGGAAGATATGAACTGCGTGTATTGTATCTTGTTGACGGCAACCGGGCCACATCGGCATCCCCCCTTCTGTCAGAACCAGCAAAACCAGTGCTTTCGGCGCGACCATCGGGATAGGAGCGGATCATATCCTGTCCCTGTCCAAGGCGGGCACCATTAGAAAATGAAGAAGTGGAAAGCTTCTGATTGTCGGAATTTGACAGCCCCAGAACCGGAAAATCAAATCTTGATACATGGCTGGAGCAAGATGCCAGCATCATCGAACCTGCCATAATGGAAATGACCGGAATAACTCTTGTTTTTACTAACTCTTTAAGCATGAGACAGCCCATTTCACTCACCTTTACCGAGTTGAAGTTTATGTGGCCAACCGTTAATGTTGCGTTAACGGCCATCGCCATCCACATTTAAATTGATCTCCTGGCAGGACGATTAAAGACGCAAACTATGATTGGCTTATGGCCCCGGGGAGGCGCAAATCGGGCAATATTGTGAAGGGGACTGTTTTCCCGGCTTTTCCCTGAAAAAACAATATGATCTTTATCTTTCTTCAGTCTCGTTGCGCTCATGAAGAGGAACAAAACGAACAGCGATCCCCTGCTCGCGCTCCAGCCCCTTGTCCGTATGATCAACTATGGTGATTCTCTGATCGTCACGGTGCTTTCCAACCGGCATCACCAGCCGCCCGCCGAGCGCCAATTGACCCAGCAATGCCGGGGGAATGGTTGCCGCAGCGGCAGAAACAATGATGCGATCAAAAGGTGCCTGTTCCTGCCAGCCTTTGCAACCATCGGCAAGGCGGGTGACGATGTTATCGAGCCTCAATTGCTCAAATCTCTTTTGCGCACTCAATTGCAGTTCGCGATACACTTCAACGGTATAGACCCGACGGCCCAGATAGGACAAAACAGCCGCCTGATAGCCGCTGCCCGTGCCGATTTCCAATATTCTGTCGCTTTTGCGCGTCCTTAAAACATCACTCATATAGGCCACGACATAGGGTTGCGAGATGGTCTGTCCGCATTCGATGGGCAGCGCCATGTCGTAATGGGCCTGATCCTTGAAAGCACGCGGCACAAAAACCTCACGCGGCACAAGCTCCATGGCCCGCAACACCTCAATGTCGCCTATTCCCTTTTTGCGCAGGGACATGACAAGGGAAACCTGTTCATTGACCCCGATGGCATTTGGCATCGCTGTTTCTCTGAAACTTCCAAGTCCGACAGTCTGCCAGCCACGAGTAACGCAGAATTGTGTCAAAGTCACGAGCGCTGAGCAAAAGCCCTAGTCCTGCAATTTGTCTTCCAGAAACCGACAGGTTTCATAGTGGGTCAAATCAAGATGCAAGGGGGTCACAGAAATCCGATGGTCATGAATGGCCCTTAGGTCGGTTCCCACAGGAGGGTTTATCGTGTTGCGCCGATAGGAAATCCAGTAATATGGATCGCCATGCATATCCTCGCGTTTTTCGTAGCTCAATAGTTTGTTGGGATCGCAATAACCCTGATGCGTCACCTCAAGCCCCTTGATCTCTTGCGGCGGACAGTCGGGGAAATTGACATTGATCAAGACTCGTTCCGGCCAGCCCAACTGCAACAGTTTGTTGATGGTGGTCACGCCATGCTGCCGTGCCGGTTCCCAACTGACTTCTCCCTCGCCGCCATTGCTGCCCCCGGCCCGTACCTGCGACAGGGCGATGGAGGGAATGCCCAGCATAGCCCCTTCCATGGCCCCGGCGATGGTGCCTGAATAGGTGGCATCCTCCGCCGTGTTCTGCCCAAGATTGACACCTGAAAGCACGAGATCGGGTTTTTTGTCCTTCAACAGCTCCAGCACGGCAATCAGCACGCAATCGGTCGGCGTCCCGGCAACAGCAATGCGACGCTCGTCAATGGTGCGTACACGCAACGGATCATGCAGGGTGAGGGAGTGGGACACACCGCTCTGATTGGTTTCGGGCGCCACAACCCACACATCATCGCTGATCTGCTCGGCAATCTCCCGCAGCACCTTGAGGCCCGGTGCAAACATGCCGTCATCATTGGTCAACAGAATGCGCATCAGCTCTTTTCAATCACTTCCTGGCCATTCATGTAAGGG
>JALXEI010000005.1 GCA_027069645.1 Hyphomicrobiales bacterium | reverse complement strand
GGCGGCGGTCCGTTCGTCTTCGGACGCGGCGGCGAGGAAATCGAAAGGCTGGCCGAACAGGGGATCCCGTTTCAGGTCGTGCCAGGAATCACAGCCGCAGCGGGTGCTTCGTCCTATGCCGGCATTCCCCTCACCCATCGCGACCACGCCCAGGCCTGTATTTTTGTCACCGGGCACAGCAAGCGCAAGGATGGCAAGGTCGATCTCGACTGGAAAGCCCTCGTCAAACCGCATCAGACCGTGGCCATTTACATGGGACTGGCAGCACTCCCCGACCTGACCGACGCGTTCATCAGCAACGGCGCGCCGAAAGACCTGCCGGTCGCTGTCATCGACAATGGCACCAGGCGCAATCAGCGCGTCATCATCGGAACACTGACCACCATCGCCGACAAGGTGAAAGAAAGCGGCATCAAAGGCCCCGCCGTGACGATTGTCGGTACGGTGGTCTCGCTACACGACAGGCTCAAATGGTTCATGCCGGACAAACAGTCAGCCCGGGCCGCTCAGGCAGCACGAGACGCCCTTCCGGCCCATGTCAGCACCTCCGGCTAGAGACTATCTTTCCCGTGCAAAAACATGGTGTGACAATAAACCGGTTTGCGCCAGATCAAAAAAACACTAGTGTTCGTTATAAAACGGTCGGAAATCGGGAGCAGGTCATGGAAACAGTGGAATATAGCAGCGCATCGGATCATCAGCAATCCAGGCATAAAACCCGCGACAGGGTACAGGCCATGTTGCGTGGCGTGCGCAAGAAATGCCCCGGTTGTGGCAGGGGGGCTGTTTTTTCAAGCTTTCTGAAAGTGGCTGACAGTTGCAATCATTGTGGTGAAGAGCTGCATCACCAAAAATCTGACGATGCTGCCCCCTATTTCACCATTTTGATCATCGGGCACATCACCGTACCGCTTTTGTTGATGGTGGAACGCTATCTTCATCCGCCCGTCTGGGTTTACGCCGCAACCCTGATTCCGCTGGTCATCTCTCTGGCCCTGCTGATCCTGCCTCGCATCAAGGGCGCCATTATCGGTCTGCAATGGGCGTTGCGCATGCATGGATTTGACGAGGACAAGACTGAACCGGTTGACTCATTTTGAAGACCTCTATGCAGGCCCTGTTTATGAGTTTACGGCCTGATCCGTCGCAGGATTTGCCGGACCATGCGATAAAAATTTTTCTTGCCCGGATAACCCCGGATCCGGGCAACCTCGCGGCCATGTCTGAACATCACAAAAGTGGGCGTAACCGATATGCCCCCGCCTCTCAGGGCATATCCACCCGTCCCCTGGCGCTCGACAAGAATTTCCTTTAACGGCGCCAGACGCGCAAATTTGCTGCGGTGATAGCCGGGCGCCACATCGCGATTGAACAACTGGCAATAGACACAGCTTCTTGTGCCAAACATGACCAGTTCGGTATCAGATGCCCTCACCATGCGTGGTGACATCAGCAGCAACAACATTGTGGCCACCAGCAGCGATCCGGGGACTCTGATTTTTTTTATGAAAATTCCCATATTCTTCCCTTTTCAACCACCGCACCAGCCTCATTCCATTGTGTAAAATGACCTTAAATAACAAGGACCAGGGGACACAATCGGACAATGACCATAAGGTAAATATCCCGACCAAAAAAATTATGTTCAGGCCTTGACGTCGAAACAGGGAATTCCCAGATAGGGGATGTACACGCCTGTTGCAAGGGTGTGCAACATAGCAGGCCTTCCATGCTCGATTGAGGTGGAGTGGCCGGAAATCTCGCTCCGGCCCAGTTCAACCGGAGCGCAACATATCGCTTCCAAGGAGGATATAGCACCATGAGAACATTCGATCTTTCTCCCCTCTACAGAACCACAATCGGCTTTGATCGTCTTGCCAGCATGCTGGACAATATGAGCGGATTTGAGGGCGACAGCGGCAACTACCCGCCGTTCAACATCGAGTTGCTTGAAGAAAACAAATATCGCCTCAGCATGGCCGTCGCCGGTTTCTCGAAAGACGAAATCAATATTGAGGTGAAGGAAAATGTCCTGACCATCAAGGGGCAGAAGGCCAGCGAAAAAGAGGATACGGAATATCTTCACCGCGGTATTGCCACACGCGATTTCGAACGTCGCTTCCAGCTTGCCGATCATGTCGAGGTCAAAAATGCCGAAATGAGCAATGGCCTTTTGCATGTTGAACTTGTACGCGAACTGCCCGAAGCCATGAAACCGCGGACCATCACCATTAATGACGCCGACAATGATCCCAGGCTGATCGAAGGTGAAGCGGCCTGACAAACGGGCAGGCAATAAATCTGGCGAATTCATCCTTCGCCCGGGCGGACAGGCATTTCTTGCCTGTCCATTTTTTTACGGGAGAAAACAACAAAAAAAGGGCCGGGGAATTTGCTCACCCGGCCCTTCGAAGGGACATCAAACTTAGGAGGTAACGGAACAAAAAGGGGGTTGTTCCATGATGCCCTTGCTACTCATATGGCAAATTTTGTATTTGCCTGATCTGATCGGTCGGAAACAGCCGGTTCATCAACAACACGATTTGTCCCCGACCTTGTCTGTTTTTAGTACCGACGCCCTTTTCCAAGAGTGATCGAAATGCCGGGACCTTCATATCTGACATAGGGGCGGTGACGCGGTCCGTAATAGCTTCCATAACCGCACCATCCGCGACGATCACGATCCATGATCCGGCCCCAGCGGTTCAGCCATAAAACAAAGCGCTTGCCGTTTTTGCAAGCTCTGGCGCGATAACCGGGCAGACGG
>JALXEI010000004.1 GCA_027069645.1 Hyphomicrobiales bacterium | reverse complement strand
ATTGAGGTTACGGCTGATCACCATGAGGTGGGGATGTGTCATTGCGAGATGTGTCGGCGCTGGACATCCGGCCCGATGATGGTCGTGCATGTCGGCAAGGATATCGAGATCGCGGGTGAGGAAAACATCACCGCCTATCGCTCCTCGGACTGGGGCGAGCGGGCCTTTTGCAGGAAGTGCGGCACGAACCTGTTCTATCGCATGGTGGAAAGTGGTGAAATCATGCTGTCTGTCGGTTTGCTTGATGACCAGAATGATCTGCAACTGACCAATCAGATATTCGTCGATGAGCAACCGGACTTCTATGAAATTGCCAATGACACCAATAAAATGACCGGAGCCGAGGTTTTTGCCCAATATGCTCCAGGGGATAAGTCCCGGTAACAGACGGGATTTACAATGCCGTCTGAAACATTCATGCCAGCCGTGCCATTGGCATGAACAATGTGAACGAGGTTGCCAATCCCGTCCATCCACGACTTGTTTTCTCGTTTCCAAGTTCTGCCTGGGAACGAGACGAAAGTGGTTTCCAAAGGCTGGCTTTGGGTTCCATCTGAATAATCAAGCTGCCCGCCCGGTGAGGGCGATCTGCTGCAATCGGCTTTTCATACCCATCAATTCAAGTGAGGAAGACGATTAGAGGGAATCGCATAATGACAAAAACGGATCGTCTTGAAAGCATTGGTGAGCAATTGTGGCTGGCAGAGGGGCCGATTGTTGACTTTTACGGATTTCCCTATCCCACCCGTATGCTGGTGGTGCGTCTGCCAGATGGTGATTTGTGGGTCTGGTCGCCCATTGCACCTGATGAGGCGTTAAAGAAGGAAATGGACGATCCGGGGCGGGTGGCCCATCTTGTCAGCCCCAACAAGCTGCATCATCTGTTTCTGGGGGACTGGCACAAGGCCTGGCCAGAAGCAAAACTGTGGGGACCGCCTTCAACCATAAAAAAATGTCCTGATTTGCCCTTTCAACCGGCTTTGGCAGAAACACCGCCGCCGGACTGGCAGGGGGCGCTTGAGATGTTCCATATGAAAGGTTCACCGTTTTTTGAGGAACTTGTCTTTTTTCACAAGGCCTCGAAAACGGTCATCATTGGCGATCTGTCAGAGAATTTTTCAGACAGTTTTCTCAAGGCGCACTGGAAGGGCTGGAAATACCGGATTGGTCGTCATTGGGGGATTGTGGAAGGGCAGGGCCATGCGCCGCTGGAAGTTCGCCTGAGCTGGTGGCGCCGCAAGAAAGCCCGCGAAAAGATGCGTAAGCTGATTGCCATGAAGCCCGAGCAGGTGGTCATGGCGCATGGCGTGCGGGTGAAAGAAGATGGCGAGGCTTTTCTGCGCAAGGCCTTTGACTGGCTGGTGTGATCGCGGATTTTTGAAAATCCTGCCCCTTGTTCCCGGTCTATGAACCACCCCGCACCACGGACAGGTGCAGAGCAGAGCCGGGGGCCAGGATTGTAAGTGACATGCTTTTGTTTTTGTTCATCTTCTCAACACAAGCCCGCTTTGTTGCCCCTTGCAACTGTTCAGGTTTGAACTGTGAAGCGGGAAGGGATCAAGCCAGGATGCGGTCTTGTCGGACCAGGATCCCTGCGATCTCCTTCCCGCAAATAGACTATAGCATATTCTCAACACACAGGATCCCGGTTCGGCGCTGTCGCTTGTCCGGGAAGCGAAGCATCAAGGCGAAAAGAGAATTATGAGTCAATCCTTGTGCTCTCTGGTATCAGCTGCTTCTGTCTGCGGTTTTATTTGTCGTCGTCTTTGTCATCTTTTTCGTCGGCTTCAACCACTTCACCGGCTGTTGCCTCGGCCATTAGCCTGGTGGCCTGGGCAACCCAGTCCTCGCGTTCAATGCGGCCCTTGAAAGACAGGGCATCGTCCACTTTGGCAATGTCGTCATCGGACCAGGCGGCAATCTGCTCATATTTGATAATGCCAAGGGCATTGAGCTTGCCAACCAGCACTTCGCCAACGCCGGAAATTTTTGTCAGATCATCGGGTTCCCCTTTCGGACGGGTAAAGCCCTTGAAAGCGGCAGCTTTCTTTTTGCCCTTGCCGGTGCGGTTGAAATCGACTTTTTCCCGGATACGGGCAGATTTGCCGCGACGTCCGCGCAGATAGTAGAGTTTGGCACGGCGCACCTTGCCCCGACGGACGACCTCGATGCTTTCGATCAGCGGTGAATAGACGGGAAACACCCGCTCCACACCCTCGCCATAGGAGATCTTGCGGACCGTAAAGCTTTCGTTGATACCGCCCCCCGAACGCGCAATGCAAACGCCTTCATAGGCCTGCACACGGGTGCGCTCCCCTTCAATGACCTTGACATTGACCCGCAGCGTGTCGCCGGGGGCAAATTCGGGAACAGGACGTTTGGCTTCGAGCCGTTCCATCTGTTCCTTTTCCATCACCTGAATGATATTCATCACATCTGACCTTATCAAATTCGTACTGTCCGGCTGTTTGTGCACCTCGCAAGGAGCGCCACACAACAGGCTTCCGGCACCCCAAAAGTGCCTCAAATATCGGTTTTCCGGTCGTTTTCATATTGAGAACATGGGAAAGAAGGTGATTTCTAACCGATTACGATGCTTTTGTCGATAGTTTTCGGGAACTTCTTGCGCGTCATTTTTGCTTTGGTGAAATGCGCGTTGCATGGCCGAGTTTGCGCCCCGCCCTTGTGCCGGATTTTCCATAGAGGTGAACCGCCAGATCGGGCTGTTTGGCCAGGTCCTGCCATGCGAGGACATCTTCACCCAGAAGATTATGCATAACGGCAT
>JALXEI010000003.1 GCA_027069645.1 Hyphomicrobiales bacterium | reverse complement strand
GGCTTTCCTGTCAGCAACGGGGCGCAGCATATGGCGGGCGCGGGTAAAGCCCTCGTCAAGTTCGTCCCCTTCGGTGATCTGCCGGGGCCATTGCGGCTTGTCGAACACGCGCGGGTCGGGGCGCAGTGCCACGGCGGCATTGACCAGCGAACCGCCGCCAAGACCGGTGCCGGTGAGCACATGCATGTGCTGGCCGTGGCAGAAATCAAACAGGGCCGTTTCCGAGCCGACCGCATGTTTTTTGCCATGAATGTAAAGCTCGTTCTTCATATCGGGAAAGCGGGCGGGAAAATCGCCAGGTGCAAATTCACGACCGCGCTCCAGCACGCAGACGCTCAGTCCCGCGCCGCTCAGACGCGAAGCCGCCACGCCGCCGCCATAGCCCGAGCCGACGACAACAACGTCATAGCGGGGTTTTATATCATCAAGAGGACGCGAAAGGC
This sequence comes from Hyphomicrobiales bacterium, assembly GCA_027069645.1. GTDB lineage: Bacteria > Pseudomonadota > Alphaproteobacteria > Rhizobiales > JAKIUO01 > JAKIUO01. The sequence goes on along the minus strand of JALXEI010000003.1, from coordinate 8,885 downwards.
GGGTCATCAGGGGCTCTCACTTTTGATTGGTTTGGCAGCTATCTTTTAACGGCAAGTCTTTGACAGGGCAATTTATTTCGGCACTATCCTTACCCGAAAGGAGGCAGCGGGGGGCCTTGCGCGTCATTTTGCAAAGGGATTGCCGATCTCTACAATCCTTGCCTTTTTGTCGGTAATGGCGAGGCGCTTTTGCATTTTCGGGGTCATGTGAAGTCCGCCGTCCTTATCCACCAGCAGCACCTGATTGAGGCCCATATTGCGGGCGGTTTCCAGCCAGTGCTTCGGCCCGGCAACGGTCAGTGCCGTGGCGGCGGCGTCGGCAAGGGCGCCGTTTTTATGGATAACGCTGGCCGAGATGATGTGATCCACCGGCCAGCCGGTACGCGGATCAATGATGTGTGAATAGCGCTTTCCCTCATTTTCCCTGTAGCGATAATAGTTTCCCGAGGTGTAAAGCGCTTCACCCGGTTGCAGACTGACGGTTGCGATGACCCCCCAGTGTTTCGGGTGGCGGATACCCGCACGCCAGGGCCGGTTGCCATGTGTGCCAAGCACATTGAGATCACCGCCGGCATTGAGGATCGCGTTTTTGATGCCATGTTTTTCAAGCAGCGCCGCCGCCCGGTCGAGTGCGCTTCCCTTGGCAAAACCGCCAAAGTCCAGTTGCACATTTTTGTTGTGCGGAATGACCAGCCCGTGTTTCAGCTCAAGATCGTCCATTGAAGGATGTGATTTGACGATCCGCGCAATGGCCTTTTTGTCAGGCGGGGGGCCCTTTGGTTTTTCGTCCTGGTGAAAGCCCCACAGGCCAACAATCTTGCCAATGGCCGGGTTGAACAGGCCGCGGCTTAGATGTTGCAGATTGCGTGCCTCGATGAGGATTTGTTTCATTTCCGCATCAACGGGCAGGGGATAGCCGCCCGCGATAGCCCTGTTAATCTCGAACAGCTTGCCCTTGCGCCAGGGGTGCCAGTCCCGGTGCTGTTGCCTGAAATTTTCAGATATGAGAGCGATAACCCTGTCACCGGTGGCCTTGTCGGGGCCATAGAGCGTGATGTTGACCAGCGTCCCGAAGACGAACAGCGTATATTTGTGCTCGATTTTTTTGGCGCAGGACGACAGCATCAGCACAACGGCCAGCAGCACAGCCGCTGTTTTCAGTTGTCGAGGCGTTTTCACAGCATTTACTTCCCGCAGTTCCTCGCAGCACCGGTGAAAGGCGTGCGGCGCAAAAAGACGGGGGTAAACCTCGCCGGTGATTTCGCCGTCAGGCGCCCGGCGACAACAAGCCCGATTGCCAGTCCGGCAAGGGAGACAAGACCGGCCATCATATCGCTGCCGCCAAGGGAAAGGGTGAGCAGGGCAAGGCCGATCATCGCCAGCAGCGGCATCATATAGGCGGCCAGAGCGGCGAGCAGAAGGTCTTTTTCAGGCATGGCAATAATCACCTGTTCTCCGGGTACAGCGTCAAAACTGTTGCGGATATAGAGCAAATTGCGCTTTTTGCCAAACACCTGGCCCAGCGCCGAAGTGCCGCATCCGGCGGCGGCCCCGCATCCCGAACAGGCATTGGTGCGCCTTGTTTCGACAATGGCGAGGTCGCCGTCAACGGCGACGACGGTCGCTGTTGCCTCGATCAGGTCTGTAGCAGGACAATCCGGGAGGTTTTCGGGTGCTTCACTCATGTTTCTTGCCTGTCAGTGGCTGTGTTTTGCAACGGGAGCCGGGGGCCAGGTGTTCCTGTACGTAAAGAGGTGGTAGCTGCTCAATCAGTTGTTGCGGCGTGATGCCATTGGCGCGCAGGGCCGCAAGGCTGATATCCCGGTCGCTTTTCGACAGCTTTCGTCCTGTTCTATCAACAACAAGGGGATGATGGAAGTAAAGAGGTTCAGGGAGGTCCAGCAGGATCTGCAACAACCGGTGCAGGCTGGTGGCGTCGCGCAGATCCTCCCCCCGGACCACATGAGTGATACCTTGTCTGGCATCATCGACAACTACGGCAAGGGAATAGCTGGTGGGCATATCCTTGCGGGCCAGCACCACATCTCCCCAGCAGGCCGGAGAGGCTTTGACAATCCGGCAGCTTCCATCCCTGCGACGTTCGCGAAAACTGATTTCCCCGACCTTCTGCCCGGCAATGGCGAGGGCTTTTTGCATGTCGAGACGCAGCGTGTGGGGCTCCCCGGCCTCGATGCGGGGGCGGGTTTTTGCTTCCGGGACATCGCGATAAAGGCCCGGATAGATCGGCACGCCATCGGGATTTTCCGGCATGGAGCGGGTGCGCGGATGTTCGAGAATTTCCCGCCTTGTGGCAAAGCAGGGGTAGAGCAGGCCCATTTTGTCGAGCCGGGCGAGGGCAGTTGCATAGTGATGCATGTGTTCGGATTGCTTCAGAACCGGCTTTTCCCATTCAAGCCCCAGCCAGGCGAGATCCTCGAAAATCTGTTCGATATATTCATCACGGGCCCTGCCGCCGTCCACATCCTCGATCCGCAGCAGAAAACGGCCGCCTGTTTGCCGCGCCATATGCCAGTTGACGAGGGCACTGTAGGCATGACCCGGATGCAGTCTGCCATTGGGGCTGGGGGCAAAACGGAAAATCGGCGGATTGTTCATTGTGCGCGGGGCTCCTGACGAAAAGTCTGTGTTCTTGACAGTCTGACGGTAGTGGCAACAGGTATGCAACGGTTTTATCCACATGAAGCCGTCCTTTCTGACATTATTTTCGTTGCTGTTTGCACATCAGCACCGCATATGCTTGCAGATCATCTGAATAAACAGGGGACATGAAAAGGGGAGCGGAACAGATGATGGATATGCAACGCCTTGACGGGCCGCGTCTTGGAACATTGTCGGGAACAACCCGGCAACTGGTGATTTTGCTGCATGGTTATGGTGCCGACGGGGCCGACCTGATTTCACTGGGGCGTCAGTGGCAGCAGTTCCTGCCCGATGCCGAATTTATTGCCCCCAATGCCCCGCAATTTTGCCAGAACCCGCCAATGGGCTATCAGTGGTTTCCGCTCAATGTGACCGAACACGGCGTGGTTTCAACCCCGCTGGAACGCTGGCAGGGAGCACAGGAAGCCGCGCCCGTGATCAATTCATTCATTGAGGCGGAACTGGAGCGCGCCGGTCTGGAGCCCTCGGCCCTGGCGCTTGCCGGTTTTTCGCAAGGGGCGATGATGGCGCTGCATGTCGGGCTGCGTCAGGCGGTTTCTCCGGCAGCCATTGTCAGCTATTCGGGCATGTTGCTGGGGCCGGAACATCTTTCGGCCACGACCGCAAAACCCCCCGTTTTTCTGGCCCACGGTTCTGTGGATGAAATTGTGCCTTTTGAGGCTATGGCGCTGACAAAAGAGGCCCTGCAATCGGCAAATATCGAGGTCACGACATATGTGGAACGGGGTATTGGTCACGGCATAGATGGCGAGGCAACCTGGCTTGGCGGCGAGTTTCTGGCGAAAAAATTCACCTGATGGCTATCTGATGGGGCGATTGCCACAATAGTTTTCGTAGGCTTCGCGCGCCGCGAGGACAAGAGGTTTGTAGGCCCGGCCAAGGCGACTGGCCCCCCGGCATGTTTCGCGTTTCAGATGATCCTTCAGACAGCTCGCCCGCGTGGCCTCAACGACCTTGTCGAGATAGAGGTCTGTCATCTGGTAGATGCCTTTCAGACGGTTTTTTCTCATTGTCCTTGAAAGATTACCGGTGAAGTTCAGATAGATAGCCGGTTTTTCCCTGTTCAGAACGGCGGCATATTGTCGATGCGCGCGGTGCATGCGCTGCTCTATTTCGGTGCAATCAGGCGATTTCGATGCGTTCGCCCCTCCAAAGCCGAAACCAAAGGAAGGCAGGGAGGATGTTGAAAAACTCGTGCAGCCGGAAAGACCTGTTGCAAGAAGCAACAGTGAGGACAGCATACATATATAAGAGCGGCAAAACCGGCAAATATATATGGCCGGCAAGCCTGGCTTACGCAACAGCACAATGCAAGACATGGATAGCCCCCCGACAATCTCATGAACTATCTGTACCCTGTTTTGTATGCTATTGGCAAGTTATGACGTGCACCTTCACACAACTGTCAACCGGCTGTACTATGCCACAGCGCCCGAATGTGATATGTACATCGCGCGAAAGGAGTTTTGTTTTATGCTTGCCGAGGGAACAGAACTGATCAGTTCAGGAGGCACACCGCCGGAAAGCTGGCCGGCGCTTGTGCTCAATGCCGACTATCGACCGCTGAGCTATTATCCCCTGTCGCTATGGCACTGGCAGGCGACCATCAAGGCCGTGTTTCTTGATCGGGTCAATATTGTCGATTGCTATGATCGCATGATCCACAGTCCCGGCACGGAAATGCGACTGCCCAGTGTGGTGGCCCTCAAGACCTGGATCCGCCCGGCATTATATCCGGCTTTTACCCGTTTCAACGTCTTTCTGCGTGACCGTTTTACCTGCCAGTATTGTGGTAGTACGGAGGACCTGACCTTTGATCATCTCATTCCGCGCTCAAAGGGCGGGCTGACGCGCTGGGACAATGTGGTTACGGCCTGTTCGCCCTGCAATCTCAAAAAGGGCGCCCGCTATGCACGGGATATCGGCATGATGCCGCGCCACGCCCCGCGCCGCCCGACGGTCTATGAACTGCACCGCAACGGCCGCGCCTTTCCGCCCAACTTCCTGCACGAAAGCTGGATGGACTATCTCTACTGGGACAGCGAACTGGAAGAATAGGCTTTTTGCAAGGGACGAAAATCTGTCCACATGTTTGCCGGCAGGTGCGCAAACGGGTTGTTGTTCATTGACCTTGTGCGCCGATCCGCGCATAGATGCAGCGGGAAATTCGTCCCGCGAGCGGGATCGTGGCAAACAGGAAGCAAACACGTAAACATGACAACAGAAACATTCCCCCGCAAGTTTGACAAGCGTCAGCAGCGGCAGTTGCAGGCGGCCCGCAAACTGTTCAGCGAAGTCGGCGAACAGCTTGATGTCGATCTCTCTGTGAAGCTGTGGGATGGTTCGGTGATCCCGCTCGGGGAAGATGTAAAGAGCGACCTGCTGCTGATTATACGTCATCCCGGCGTGATCACCTCGCTGCTTCGCCGTCCCCGGCTTGATGTGATTATCCGGCATTATATCAAGGGGATGGTTGATTTTGAGGGCGGCACATTGCTGGATGTCGGCGCACGCCTTGCTTTCAAACATACAAGAGGTCGTTTAAAAAACATCCCGAAACGCGATATATTCGAGTTTGCACGGGTGTTCCTGTTTGCGCCGACCCTTCGGCCCGGGGAAGCACGCGGTTTTGAAGGGGACGAAAGCGGCAGACCCCGCACCCGTTCAAAACAGGATGACAGGGCGTTTATCGAATTTCACTATGATCTCTCCAACGCGTTTTACGAGCTGTTTCTCGGGCAGCACATGGTTTATACCTGCGCCTATTTTACCAGCTGGGAAAATTCTCTGGATCAGGCCCAGTTTGACAAGCTGGACATGATTTGCCGCAAGTTGCGCCTTGCCAAAGGCGAGCGTTTTCTCGATATCGGATGTGGCTGGGGCGGTTTGATCATCCACGCCGCCATGCATTTTGGTGTCAGGGCGCACGGGGTGACGCTGTCAACCGAACAATATGAATATGCGCTGGAGAGGATCAAAAAACAGGGCCTTGAAGACCGTGTGACCATAGAACTGAAAGATTATACGGAACTTGAAGGGCCATACGACAAAATCGCCTCGATCGGTATGGCCGAGGCCATTGGCGTGGCCAATACGGATGTCTATTTCGGCACCATCAATCGCCTGCTGGTGGACAAGGGGCTTTTCCTCAATCATGCCATTTCGCGCAAGGCCAAAAAGAAAAAAAGCCGCTTTAATGCCCGTCCCGAGCAGCGTGCCCTGCAAAAATACATCTTCCCTGGCGGAGAGCTGGATGACCTCGGCCATACAATCGAGGCTATGGAACGACATAAATTCGAAATCATGGATGTCGAGGGCTGGCGGGAACATTATCAACTGACAACCCAGCTCTGGTGTGATCGTCTGACCCGCAATCGTGAAAAGGCCATCGAACTTGTCGGCGAGGAGACCTATCGCATCTGGGTTGCCTATCTGGGCGGTGTCTCGCTGGCTTTTTTGCGTGGTTCCGCCCGGCTTTACCAGACGCTGGTGAGCAAGAACCCCAAAGGACCGACAAAACTGCCACCAAGCCGCGTCGATATATACCGCCGGGAGTGCGCCAGCCTGAAAACCGATGCCGGTTCAGGCTGATCACCGGGGCGGCCCCCGGGAGGAAGTTCCGTAAAGGGATAATATTCTGTTAACGATTTGATCAGGGTTTTCATTTAGTCTGGACTGCCAGATACCGGGAGAACGGACAGGATGGTCGTGAAACACATACAGGCTGCTGTTTTTCTTTTGCTTGCACTTGTACTCGCAGGGGCACGCCCGCTGAGTGCCGGGCAGGGGGAAACAACGACCCGTTGTTCACGCTCTCCCTTCAGTGGCTCGTGGATTGCTACCGATCCGAATACCGATTTTTTGTCGAAGCTGAAAATTACCGATGAATGTATCGAGATCCTGGAAGATCCGTATGTCGCAGAGAGTCCCTGGACCGGTGCGCTGGGCGAGGATCGGAACAAATTCTATCGTCGTTTCACGGTGCGGCCCGTCAGCAATTGTTCACCGGTGGATTGTGCCTGGGGACGAGCGGCCGGACAAATTGATGACAAGGGGCGGTTAAAGGCCGGGTTTAAAATGTTCTGGTCGCGTCGTTATCTGGTCATAAGCCGGGAAAATAACACGCTTCTGGTGCGCTGGCGCATCGAATATATGGGGCGTAAAAAGCCGGATCAGCTCGGAGAAACGCGGCTTGTTCCGGCCGGATGAAGACTGCTGCTGGCGGATACTGTAAACCATGAAGGCAGTTTTTAAAATTCCGTGAAATTCATAAAAGGTGCAGCATTTCAATTGCTTGAAAATAGGGGGCTGTCACCATAAGTCTGAAAATTTCTTGTGCTTCGGCCCCCTCTTTACTATTCTGCATTACAGTAAAGTTGTAAAGGTGCTGATCCGGCATGAACCCGGTTGAGAAAAAACAGGCTAAAGACAGGCAGGCGAGGCATATATCTGCGTGGCTACTGGCTGGTTATTGTCTGGCGGTTGTATTTACTTCCGTTCCGGTTGAAAAAAACCGCCATGTCAGAGTGGTTTCACAGGCCGTTCCTGTTGTTTCGGGCGAAGCAGCCCGTTTGCCCGTTGCCGGAAAATGGTGGCATCAACATCAAAACCGGGCTCTGGCGCGCGCGCGATGGTGGCAAAACCATAAAACCGCCGCTGCAACCCTGCAATCACAACAGCAATCCCGAAGGCGTACGGCGAGCCTTGCGGCGTTATCCGGCGAGACCGGGTTGGCGGGCGTGCTGACGGGGGCGGGGGGCCGGCTTGCCCGTAACGAAATCAAATCAGGTTCGCTGAAAGTTGTCCGGGCCGGTCAAACGGATACCGGGGATTTCGAGAGATCAGGGGCCGAAATACGAGCCAATGCGGGCCGACAGGCGGATCATCAGGCCGCGTTGTCCGGGACCTGGACGCAGACCGGGGATATTGCGGAGCATTCTGTTGCGCCGACACCCCCTCTTGCAGGCACAAAGCATATTGCGATTGCAAGGAAGCAACAGGAATTGTTCCGGGCCGCCAGTCTCGTATCGCTGCCATTTCCCATCCCGAAATATTACGGGACACCGGCAAGGAACAAGGTGAAGGAGCAGCAGGGCGGTGCGTCTGACAAAATCGAGCGCGGTCGCCTTGCATCAAATCTGTCGCCCGTGTTGCCGGCAAATCAGTGTGTGACAGGAAATATTGCCGGCTGGTCGGGCAGGAAGCCCCTGACCGGTTTTGCCAGTGAAGCCCGACAGTTCAGCACATCCCGCCCCCTGAATTCTGTACCGGCATTGTCAGCCGGTCTCGCCGCCAAACTGAAAAACGGCGGATTTCGCGCCGGATCATCAATTTTCATGCGGATCTTCAAGGACAAATCGATTCTCCAGGTATGGTTGATGAAAGAAGGCCGATATGCGCTCTTTCATACCTATAAAATCTGTCGCTGGTCCGGATCTTTCGGGCCAAAGCTTTATGAAGGCGACAAGCAGAGCCCGGAAGGGTTTTATCTGGTGAACCGGCAATTGTTCACGCGGCGGAGCTGGAAATGGAAGGGAAGTTTTTCGATCGGCTACCCCAACGCCTATGACAAGTTGCACGGGCGTACCGGTTCGCTCATTCTTGTGCATGGCGGTTGCACATCAACAGGCTGTTTTGCCCTGACCAATCCGGTGATTCGCGAGGTCCGCGAACTTGCACAACTGGCTCGTGACGGGGGACAGCAGCAATTTCATATCAATGTCTATCCGTTCGAGCTGACAAAAACCAATCTTGCCAGATATAAAAACAGCCCCTGGCTGTCGTTCTGGAAGAATCTCAAAACCGGTTATGATCTGTTTGAGCAAACCCGGCTGCCACCGCGCGTGCGAGTCTGCAACAAGCGTTATGTATTTGCTCGCGCCGATGAGGCCTGGACAGAATCCAGGCGGCGCGGCAAGGGTTGCTACGGTCTGGCGGATTATATTCCGGGGTGGAAACCGGCCTGGCGTGTCGCTTCCCGGTACAAGGGACGCCATATCCGTCGCGTTGGAACACGCTGCAATCTGCGGCGTGCCAGTTGCCGCAAATGGCTGGCCCTGAGACGCAACCGAAAAACCAGGCGGAAACGGACAAAACCCCGCCACTATGCTGCGAGGGTCCGGCGACATCACTCCACCGCCCGTCGCACTTCCATCCGCCGCGCCAGAGCCATCGGTCGCAAACACAAGACCAGATAAATTCAA
>JALXEI010000002.1 GCA_027069645.1 Hyphomicrobiales bacterium | reverse complement strand
GAATATGGGTATGCAGCTCGGTGCGCTCCGAAATATCCGAACGGGCCGCCACCAGTCTGTCATCTTCCCTGCCGCCATTGGCAATGCTCATAAAACCGGCTGAATTTACCGCCTTGCCAAAGCTCATGCGGGCAAAGGCGCCGGTTATGGCAATATTGCCGATGCGGACTTCCCCGCTGTCTTTCTTTTCGCCGGATGTCATGGCACCGTGTTTCATGGCCTCGCCGTGCATGTTCTTCATTTGCGGTGCGGCTTTTGCCGGATGCACAGCCGCGATAGCGGCGAGCAGCGCAATCACTGCGGCTGTGCGTGTTACTGTCTTGTGATCGTTTGGGGTCCGTTTCATTTTGTCATCTCGTTTCTGATTTGGAATACAGTTGAAAATTCCGCACCCGGAGACTTCCGCAGCCAAGGTTACGGTGTTGCCGGGAAAGGATTATCGAAAAGGAAATCAGACGAGAGGTGGCGCGCGTGCGTACCGGGAAAGAGGATGAAATTTTTTGTTACCGGTGAGGTCGCGGGCCGGGTTATGGCAGGTTGCTTTCCGGCGGGGGAGCAGCGACACCTGAGGCTGAAAAGGCAGGCTGTGAGCCGACAGGGTCAGGCAGATCGAACACAGACTGTTGTCATCGGGAAAGGATTTGTCATTTCCCGCGGAGCTTTCGAGATCATCAAGGCTGATGGTGCGCAAACCATTGATGGTACAGATCACAATCGAGCGCACTGCCTTAACGGCCCCGGACGTCTCACTGCCGGTGCCAGAGAGCTGCAAACCGGCGAGCGCCAGTGCTGGCGGAATGTGAAATCCCGCCACCAGCAACTGAAAAAACAGCGCAAAAATAGCTGTTCCGACGGAATAAGGACGTCTGTTCATGGACCCAGCATAACCCAAAACCGTTTGCTTGCAAACGGTTCCAGGTGCGGCAGATTTTCCCTGATTCCTACCGGGTGCGGCGCGGATTCATATAGAGATCGGTTTCCTGGGCGGTCAGTTTCGGGGCCACCTTGTTCCTGGCGATCTTGCGAGTCAGTTGCAGAATATGGCGCCGGGCATCATCATTATATTTCAGCATGGCACAGAACAGTTGCAAGATGGTGTCGAGTTCCTTGCTGGCATGGCTGGCGTCAACACGGACTTTCCAGGCACCGCCGAGGGTGATCACCTTGCCGTCGAGCAGGCCGACCTTTTGATTATGCTCGTCATAGAGAATATAATCCTGGCCCATGCACAGAACCTTGCGCCGCAGTTTGTAAAAACGGGGACCTTCATCGGTGAGGATAAAGAACGAGAAACGCTCGGGCATCAGCGGCCACTGGCGGGCGCTGCGCTCCATCTGAATGACTTGCGGGTGATTGGCGATATTGATGGCATAGGACATGACCGGAAAGCCGCCCGCGCCGTGGGTGAGTTGCAAGGAGCGCCCGAGCATCATGTCAAGCGTGCCGATCCAGTTCATTTTTTCCGAAAACAGCTTGATAACAAGCCGCCGCTGCATGGGATTGTCGCTCTTCCACAGCCCCTCGCGATAGGCAAGGATGCCCTTGCGCTCGCCGTCTTCCTTTATCTGGCCAATGACATCCATGTCCTTGGTGAACTGGCGCGATTTGGCCCGGTGTTGTGTCTGCTTGAGAATACCGATTTCAACCGTATTGAGATCGGTCAGCCACAGATCAACCTTGTAACGACGATGCTGCTTTTTGATGCTTTTGGTATCGATAAATGCCATTGCCTGCGTCCCGCAATATGAGTTCTGTCATTCTCGCGTGTAGCAGCATCAGGGTTAAGGAGCCGTTAACCCGCGATCCGGTGAATAATGCGGGGAAAGAGAGGGAGCGGTCTGGCGGTGGCGGTTTGCCCTTTCTCGAAAAATCAGTCGGTGCGCGGGTCGATGCCGTATTTGTTGGGGTTGCCGCCGCGCGGACCGTAAAAGCCCAGTTCGACAAAGAACCAGGTGCCCACGGCCCCGAGCCAGCCCGCCAGCCAGTTATAGCCCCACATGATGGTGTCCATATAACCTGAAAGTGACGGGATGAGGGTGGTGGCCGCCTGCATCAGCGCCGGTCCCCAGAACAGTATGGCAACCAGACCGGATTTGTTGCGATCATGCAGACGTTGCACAACAAGCGCCATTAGCGGAAACAGCATGGCGAGATAGATGATAATGTCGCGCGGCCCCATTGAGTTCCAGTTGTCGATGAGAGCAGAGAAGGGATCCTGCGACAGCAAATGCGGTTTGGTGCCGACCGTGGCCATCGAGCCCAGTACCAAAATGACCAGCACCCCGGCCCAGAACCCGCGCCGCCCGATACGACCCTTAAAGCTGTAAAAAGCACGAATGGCGTTCATGAAAAGCTCCCCTCGTTATCCGTTTCGGCGGTCAGCCTATCAGATTGCGGAACATAGCGCCAGTCGTGCCTTGTGCCTGTGGGGAGAGGGGGGGAGTTATGTCCTGTTTGCGGCAGCTCCAAAGCGGTTGTCATTCTGATCACTGCGCAAAAATATCAATTCAACCAGCATCCACAAAAAGGCCAGCATCGCAAGGGAAAACAGCACGGTATAAACAACCACGGCGCCCTCGTAGGAGGACAAATGAAAGTATTTTTGCTGGATCAGAAAAAGGCCGGTGACAATCAGCGGCGAAAACAGCAGCCAGAGGAAATGAGCCGGGCGACCATAGTCGTGCATGCGTTTGGCGGCGAGACAGGCGAGGAAGTAAAGGGCTTCAAGGGCGATGGCGGCGGGTAGCAGTATATCGGCCCATCGCGGCAGCAGGCCGGTCAGTTTTTCAAGGTAGAACCAGACCAGCGCCAGCAGAAATATGACCGGCAAAAGGCCGGACAGAAAGGTCAGGCGGTTGATACGCCCCCGGGCAGAAAGCAGCAAACGGGTCCAGTTCATGATACGCCTCGCACAAATCGTTCGGTTGCGCGCATCTTGAACCGGTTTTCGGGTTGTTCCAAGAGGTTAAATAGTCTCATCTGCCGCCGGGGTTAACGGGGCGAGCGGATCAGGGCCATATTTGTTCTCGCCCCTGGTGCCGCGCCGGAACAGGGTTTCAACCAGCAGCCATAGAATGAGCAGAAGAAAAAAGGTCAGTGTGGCCGGAAACAGTCTGCCCATAATGCCGCCTGCCGGACCAAGTGAAAAACCGACAAGGGCTTCTGTGGCTACCAGCGGCAGCAGCAACAGCCAAAGGGCGCTACGATGCCGATCATGCAGGCGTTTGGACAAAAGGGCGAGCAAATTGTAAAGCAGCAGAAAACCGGAAACCGCCAGATAAATCCACAGGAAGGTCTGAAAGGGACTGTTCATCAGTTTTGCAAAATTTTTCTCATCTTCAGACAAGGCGGTGAAAGAAATATCGAGCAGATAAAGCGAGATGGTAACAGCACTTATGGCCGTAACGAACAGAGCGGCCTGCAAGGCCAGGGTCGCACCGATCCCGATCCGGAACCAGGAACGTGACAGGCGGCCTTTCCAGCCAAACAGGGCATGAAGCCAGCTTTGTTCTGGTCGCTGGTAAAAAGCAGCGGGCAAGGGATCGGGACCATATTGATTTGCACCGCGCTCGCCTTTGACACCGCCCAGCCAGAGTCCTTCCACTGGCACGGGCAAATAAATCAAAAGCATCAGGACAACAGACAGCAAACCTGTTTGGTGGCTGGTATCGGTGATCCCGGCCAGCTCGAAAAAGATATAAAAATAGCTCGGTATGAGCAGCAAAGCCCCCCACCAGCCGGTGCGCCCCAGATCATGCAGCCGCCTTGCGTAAAGCGCCAGCCAGGGCCACAGGACCAGCAGGCTATAGGCCAGATAACGCCAGGTTGCGAGGCGGGCAGTGCTTTTGTCGTGGGGATCAAACTCGCCATTGATGAGCATTTCCAGTGCGGTATAGGCAAGACCAACCGCAAACAGGATAACATAGCCAATCCACCATTGCTTGCGCGAGATGCGGCCCTTTGTCGAGAAAAACAGTTTTGTCCAGTGGCTCATCGGTTATGTTCCCCGGGCGGGGCGAGAGGATCGGGGCCATATTTGTTCTCGCTCCTTGTGCCGCGCACAAGGCCCAGATATAAAAACAGGATCACGCTGTATATGACGATCAGAAAATAAATGGAGGTCGGGAGAAGGATTGAAAAACCGCCTTTTCCGGCTGACAGGGAGGAAAGGCCGTCAAGCGCGTCAAAGCCGCTGCTGTCCATCGCGGTGATGGCGAGGCTGCCCAGATAGACGGGGAACAGGAGCCAGGCGCTGCGGCCAATATCGTGAATGCGCTTGATGTCCACCGCCAGCGCGGGACGCAACAGAAGCAGAAATATGATCACATCAATCAGAGCGGACCTTGGCGGCAAGGGCTCCTCATTCCACCAGATATCGAACGACAGGCCGAACAGGGGCGACAGGGCAAGCAACAGCAGCATATAAAGCACAAACAGAACAATTTGCGCGATCCACCAGGGCAATCGCCGCAAACGCCCTTCGAAGCTGAAAAACAGATTCTTCATGCCCGCCTTTCATATTGTTCACGCGGCCTAGCCGGGGAACAGCCCGGCGCGTTTGCATTCCCGACGAAGCGCCATGATGCCAGGAGCCTCGGCAGGGACGCGCACATACATGCCCTTGTGCTGCCCTTTTGGAAACTGCGCCCGGACCAGCCAGGTGATCGGCCTGCCGCCAAAAAGGGTCTTTCTGTGGAGGTCCACAACGGCACAAAGTTCAATGCGCACCTTGCCATCTTTGGTGACTACTTTTCGCTGACGCCCGCGCAGCCAGGTTGCTTCGGAAAAGCCGATGCCCTTTCGGACTTCCGTCAGAAAAGCCGCTTTCTCTGCTGCTGTGAGTTGATAGGCGCTTTGACTTTTTATGTTTTCCGGTCTGACAAAATGCGTCCCCAGCAGACCGCCGCCACCGCCACATCCGGCCAGCATGAGCGTTGCCAGCACCATGATTACCCCGCGTTTTCCCGGCATATCCTCTCCTTTCGCCACAGTTTATTCTGTGTAAAAACCTATGGGAACAGAGGCTGCCAGTCAATCCGCAAAGATCGAGGCTCCTGGAGCGGAAGAAAGCCGCTTCCAACCACATAGCCCATCCCTTTCCGAAATCAGGTTTCCAAAGGACGAGTCCTTTGGTGGGGGTGCGGGGGCGAAGCCCCTGCATTTACGCATCAATCCCAGCCCTGCCTTGTGTCGCGCAGCAGTTCGGTTATGCCGGTCTTGGCCCGTGTGCGTTCGTCCACCTTTTTGACGATGACGGCGCAATAGAGCGAGGGGGTGGGTTTGCCGTCCTCGCGCGGTTTGCCGGGCAGTGAACCGGAGACGACGACCGAATAGGGCGGCACCTTGCCCATGTGGATTTCGCCTGTTTCGCGGTCAATAATTTTGGTGGACTGGCTGAGGAAGACGCCCATTGAAAGCACAGAGCCCTTGCCGACAATCACCCCTTCGGCGACTTCGGCGCGCGCACCGATAAAGCAGTCATCCTCGATAATGGTCGGGGTGGCCTGCATGGGCTCCAGCACGCCGCCAATGCCCGCGCCGCCCGACAGATGCACATTCTTGCCGATCTGCGCACAGGAACCAACCGTTGACCAGGTGTCCACCATTGTGCCCTCATCCACATAGGCGCCAAGGTTCAAAAAGCATGGCATGAGGACAGCGGTCGGGGCGACATAGGCGGAATGACGCACGATGCAATGGGGTACGGCGCGAAAACCGGCCTCGCGAAAGTCACTTTCCTGCCAATTGTCGAACTTGCTCGGCACCTTGTCCCACCATGAAGAGCCGCCGGGGCCGCCGGAAATCATCTCCATGTCATTGAGGCGGAACGACAGCAGCACCGCTTTTTTGGCCCACTGATTGACCTTCCACTCGTCTCCGTCTGGTTCTGCCACCCGCAGCCTGCCGCTATCCAGCAGGTTCAGTGTTTCCTCGACGGCTTCGCGAATTTCGCCCTGTGTGTCAAAGCCGATATCGCCAGGATTTTCAAAAGCCGCTTCGATGGTTTTTTCAAGATCGTCATATTGTGTCGCGCTCATGGGCTGTCACATCCTTCATGTTCTGTCGCAAAGTGATTTTGCGCGACCATAAAGCAAACAGGGAAAAGGGCAAACAGCCAATTGCACGGGACGGGGAAAATCGTTCCGCCTCTACAATGCGATGGCGAATCAGTCCCTGCCTTTGGCGGGTGAGCAGATCAATCCTCCTCTTCCAGCGGTTTGGAGCCATAATAGAGCGCCAGTTGCTCGATTTCGTCATCGGTCAGCTTTTCGGCGATGAAGCGCATGACGCCATAATCATCATTGGTGCGATCCGATTCCTTGTAGGCGGTCATCATGTCGATGAAATGCTCGCGTTTTTGCCCGCCAATGGCAGGCACCAACAGGCCGCGCCCCTTGCCCTTTTCATTGTGGCAGGTCTTGCAGGGCAGGAGCAGGCGTTTCATGTCGCCCTTTTCCACCAGAACCGGCACGCTCTTGCTGGCCGCGACCCCCATCATCGGTTCCATTTTGAAGGTCTCGAACCAGGCGGCGAGATCGGCAATATCCTGATGGGTGATCTTTTCGCAGCGCGAGCGCATGCTTTTGTCATGGCGGCGGCGATATTTATAGTCCCACATCTGCTTGAAGGCATAGGCACGACTGAGGCCACCAATATTGGGGGTATCATTCTCATCCGAAACCCCGTCCGTACCATGACATTTCTTGCATCGGTGCTGTTTGGCGAGGGCCTTGCCGCGCTGCGGGTCGCCGCTCATGATGGTTTTCATGATCTCGGGCGTCCATTTCATGGTCGTGGCATGGGCGCCGATAGTGGTCGATTTTTTCTTTGCCGGCAGAGCCGGGCTTCCGGCAAGGGCCACCACACAAAAGGCCAGCAGAGCCACGCCGCTCGCCATTATTTTCGGTTTTTGATTGTCGTTATTCATAACTGTTTTTCTCTCGCAGATCTCGATCAATGGACGGCGTGTTCATCGCTGGCAATGACCAGTTTTTTGTCTTTGACCGGGTAAGTTGTCGTGATGCTTTTCATCTCCACCGAGGGGATTTTCAGCTTGCCCTCTCCCAGCAGCACATCGGCCAGTTTTTGTGAGAAGGAGCGATAATGCAGCTTCGCTGTGACCGTCACCGTTTTGGCATCACCTGGCACATTGAAGGCATATTCGCCGTCTTTGTAGCCCCTTGGCGGGATGGTATTGGTGTGGGTAAAGCGGGTGATTTCCCAGGGGAGATTGGTCGGTTTGCCGTTTTTGTCCACCGCATGGGCGTTGAAGATCACCGTATCTTCTGGCAGGCTGTTGTCTGCGTTAAGCGTTCCCGAACGCATCAGCTCGCGCCCCTGGTCGTCTTTGGCAATCACCTCCAGCCAGATCTGGCGCACTTCGGTTAGAGAGGTCGGCAGATTGTGACCGGCGCGTTCATTGGTCACCCTGACTTTTAGCCTGTAAAGCGGCCCGCTCTGGTGGCTGACATGAAGGGCCAGCGAAGCAACATTTTTCAGCCGCTTGATGGCCTGATCGTGATTGTAATTTTTCTTGCCGCTCAAAGCCGCCGTGACCACCGCATTGCCACCGACAAAGGCATGATCGTGCACCACCTTTCGATAAGGCCCCATGACCCCGGCAAAACCGCTGATTGTGGTCTTTGGCAGATCGCGCGGCGGTTTCAGTTTGTCGGCCACCCGCATGGCGGTTTCCACCGGCACCATGTGGCAGTCCATGCACTGGATATTGTTCTGCGCATAGATGGAATATTTCCATTCGTCATAGGTGCGCTCGACCGGGAAATTATTGTAGGGATGGAAGATATTGTGACAATTGCCGCAAAAGCGCGAGCTGGCATGATGCGCAGAATATTGCGTTTTGTGAAAGGGTGATTTGGCATTTTTCAATGAGGAGCGCTTGATGTTTCCCGGCGACATGATGATCGAGGTATTGCCATGTTCGAGCACCCGGGTTTTTTGAATATTGGAGCCTGAAATGGTGTGGCAGACATCGCAGGAAATGCCCTGTTCGGAAAGGGGATCGGCGGTGAAACGTCCATGTTTGTCTTTTGAGGGGTCAAATTTGATGGTGCCCGCGGCTGTCCCGGTTGGCGAGTGGCAGCCGCCGCAATGATTGCGGAATTTGCTTCCGGTGGCCTTCTCGGCCATCGCCCAGAGCGCCTGAAAGATCGGATCCTTAAAGGCGTTGGAATGCATTGAACCGTTCCAGCCGCGATATTGCCGGGGATGACACTGGCCGCAGATTTTCGGGTCGGTCCAATCGTTCGGTGTCAGTTTGCGGTGGCCTTCAATGGTCATGTAGGACGGATAAAAAGGCCGCTCGGGATCAACAGATCCGGCGGCCTCAATCGGTTTCGTCATCGGTGTTTCGGATTTTTGCGCCTTGCTGTCAGCACTCTCTCTGGCAAACACGCTGCCACTTGCCACAAGCAGCACCAGGGTGCCTGTGATCACCCTCATTATTCCTGCAAGCATTAGGATTCCCTTCCCTCAAATCATTGTTGGAAGGCTTTGGCTTTCGGATCTGTTTTGTGGTTGTTATGCCGAACAATGCCGAACCCGGTATCATCCGTTTATGAGTCTGTGACCTGATCTTCGAACTGACCTTCCTTCAGGAAGACTATAGAAGATTTACCCGTTTTAAAATATATTTTTTTGTTGAAAGTATTGCTCATTGTTTGGTCGTAACTGTCAAGGGATGTGAATAATACAGCAGGTGGTCACGAGCGGCGCAGTTTTCTTTTCAGCACATTGATGCCCCTGTTGATGCCGGCGCGCAATCGGGCGCGGATGAAAAAGCGGTAGCTGCTCTGCACATGGCGCATGATGATGGCTGTGAGGCGTGCGGCATCGGGGCGGGTGATATTGTTCTGCCAGTAGGCGCGAACGGCGCGCACCATGCGCGGATAGTTGCTGGCATAGGGCCGCAGGCGTGGCAGATGTTTCAGACTGATCTGTATGGCTTCAGCGCGCAGGCTGGCAATGCTTGATCCCCGTCTGCCGATATGTCGGGGTGACCTTTTGGGCTGACGGGTCACTTTGTTGCGGGTGACGGTCGTTTGCCAGGACCCGGAGGACAGCGGCAGGACGGCGCTGTCGGAAGCGGATTGCACCATCCCGCCCGGTTTGTTGCCGGCGGCGAGCGCCAATCCTGAAAACAGCAGCAGGCATAACGCAACTGTTGAACAAAAAACTCTCATATGACCCCCGAATGGATGTTCGGGGCGCAAACGAACTTCCCGAACATTGTAACTGTTCTGATATCTGTTTCTGTTCCCCGAAAGGGGCAGGAATAGGGCTTTGTACTCGTGATCGAAAAAACACCGCCCCTTTGGGGAAAGGGCGGTGTTTTGCAGCATATGGGGCCAAAACCGGCTAGGTCATAAACTCATAAACAGGGTCGAAATGGCAGGAGCAGATT
>JALXEI010000001.1 GCA_027069645.1 Hyphomicrobiales bacterium | reverse complement strand
GTTCAAACCCCTTGTCCGCCAGCCCCTCAAGAAAAGCCCGCTCTTCCCTGTCGGCCTGCCCGGTGCCCGCTGCACCCGACATGACGCCAAGGACGCCTTTTGGCATGTTTTCGGCCATCGCGGCAAACTGCCGGTCGAGATTGTCTTTCGCCTGTCCTTCATCGCGCCGACAGCGGTCAGAGCGGATATCGGCCAGTTTCGCATAGGCTTTGGCCCCTCGCGCCCTTGCATGTTGTGCTGATTCGAGCACCAGAAAAGCCCCGACGCTGCCCATCACCAGACCGCCGCCCTCACGTTCCCAGACCGTTTTAAAGGCATCGCCCCACAGATTCTGCCCCAGTTCAAAGGTCAGCAGCAGATCCTTGCGCTCGGCATTGTTGGCGCCGCCGATCAGCACCAGATCGCTCTGACCGCTTTGGATGCGGGCAAAGGCATTTTGCAGGCTCGCCAGTCCGGCCAGTTCCTCACCCATATAGGTGCGAGACGAACCTGTCACCTTGTGGACGATGGAAATATTGCCCGCCAGCAGGTTCGACAATTGCGCCAAAAACAGCGTCGGGCGCAATTCGCTTTTGAGGATTTCGCTGGAATGGCCCTTGTTGGCATTCTCGCCGGTTGTCGATTCGAGCACCTTTTGATCCATGTCGGCGTCACGTTCACCGCTGCCCGCTGCAACAATCAGATCCATCGTTTCCAGCATTTCGAGATCACCCGCCAGCCCGGCGTCCTCAAGGGCGAGCCCGGCGCTGTATGTGCCAATGCGCTGCCAGGGTTCCATCTGGCGCAAATCGCCACGCTTTTTGATCTGCGTGGCAAAATCAACCTCCACCAGCGGATGGACGGGATAGGGCGCGTAAGTCTCCTCGTCGAGGACGGGGCTCTTTTGACCGGCAAGGGCGCTCCGGTGCGCCTCGATGCCTTCTCCAAGGGAACTCAGCAAGCCAATGCCGGTAATCCATACATCCCTGTCATCATTGCTCATAGCATCATATTCCATCATTTGTTCATCTGCCCTGCCCCGAGCGGACGGACATGCAAAAAACACCGCAGACCTGCTCTATGGCCGATCCGCCGGATGTTTTCAATCGTGTTTCGAGAAAGTAAGTAAATGTCGCGGCCCGGGCCGGCGTCAACTCAAAAACACTCTTCTTCCTGCCCTTTACCGAAA
Organism: Hyphomicrobiales bacterium; assembly: GCA_027069645.1. Taxonomy (GTDB): domain Bacteria; phylum Pseudomonadota; class Alphaproteobacteria; order Rhizobiales; family JAKIUO01; genus JAKIUO01. The sequence goes on along the minus strand of JALXEI010000001.1, from coordinate 8,269 downwards.
TGAATACTCCCTGAATAATGCGAATAGTTCCAGTAACAGGGCAGAACAGCGTTATAATTGCTCCTTTGGCCCTGTTCAACAATCTATTGTGTCACACCCCGGCAAGCCCCCGTCTTCCCGTGCAACAGCGAACCGGTCACCAAAACAGTTTGCGCAGGCGCTGCACGCGGCGATTGATATGACGCATAACCGCAAGGCGCATCAGCAGGCGTTGCCTGCCCGTCAATTCACTCCTGTCAATCAGATCACTGCAATAGCGATAATAGTCGCGCACAAGTTTCTTTTTTTCGACAAAACCGGTTAAATTGCTGCTGTTTGCGCCGGTACCGGGATCGCGCTGGATAAATTTTGCTTCATGTGTACCGGTGACACCCCCGTCAAGGATGGCGTGAAACAGGATAAGATGATCGCTGGCCCGCAAATGCGGGTAGTTTTCGAACACATGATTATAGGCTTTTTTCAGAAACCTGGTGCGAAAAACACCGTAAATCCATGCCGCCTGCGAATTGCGCAACAATCGCGCCGGATGTCCGGTGCCGCCTCTGAAAGGTCGCGCTCGTTGCTTTCCTTTGGCCATTTTGACTGTGATAATATCCGGAGCGGCAAGAACCAGGCGCGAATCGGCTTCAAGCAGGCGTTTGAGCACCGTAAAATATTGCGGATTTGACAGATCATCATAAGCCCGCCAGGCGAAATACTCGGTTTCACAAGCAAGCAATGCCTTGCGAAAATTGCCGATCATGCCGATATTTTCGCTGTTTTTCACATAGTGAAAACGTTGATCACGGTTGACAAATTGCTGTGCGATATCGGCTGTCCGATCTTCCGAGCAATTGTCATAGATTACGATATTGAGATCCTGTGCCTCATCTTCCCGCAGGCTTTGCAGCGACTCCTCGATAAGGGGCGCACCATTATAAACCGGCACCCCCACGGTAATGGTGGTTTGTTTATCCCTGCTTGCAACGCCCTTGCCCATATTGTCAGCTTCCCGTCTCATCAAGGATGGAACACAAACTCTTGCAAACCCTGCCCACCGTTTCCTCATCAAGGGAGAACCCGGACGGCAGATTAATCCCGCGCGCGGAAATGTCATAGGCTGTTGAATTGATCCGGCGGGCCCGTTTGCCCTGTTCTGTATCCCGGTAAGCTTCCAGCGAACTCAGCGGATGAAAAAACGGGCGGCTGTCAATACCATGTTCCGACAAACGCCCCATCAGTTCGAGCTTGTCAATGCCGTGAGAGGGATCAAATATGGCCGTGACCATCCAGTAGCTGTTGAGAACATCATCGGGCTCAAAATTAAGGACAATATCTTCACGTCCCGACAAAGCCTGCCTGTACCAGTCAAATATTTCCCGCTTGCGCCTGATCAGTTCGTCGAGACGTTCGGTCTGCGCCAGCCCCATCGCGGCCTGCATGGCGCTCATCTTGTATTTGTATCCGACTTCGGTATTTTGAAAAAAACGATCTCCGGCCGGACGACCATGATCGCGCAGGAACTGCGCCCGTTCGAAAAGCTTCCTGTTGCCGGTGACCAGCATGCCGCCCTCGCCGGTGGTCATGGTTTTGGAACCGTGGAAACTGAAAGCCCCGGCAACGCCGAAGCTTCCCGCCATGCGCCCCTTGTAGCGCGAACCCACCGCTTCGGCAGCATCTTCAATGAGGGGTATTTTGTGAGCGGCGGCGATTTCCTCCAGCGCCTGCCAGTCCGGCATGCCGCCGTAAAGATCGACAACAATCGCCGCTTTTGTCCTTTCGGTGATGGCCGCCTCAAAGGCCCGGGCATCCATGCACCATGTCAGGGGATCAATATCAACGAATACCGTTGTTGCACCGACATAGCTGATCGGAGCCGCCGACGCGATCCAGGTGGCGTCAGGTACGATCACCTCGTCGCCCGGTCCGATCCCGAGAGCCGCGAGGCTCAGATGAAGGGCCGAAGTGCACGAGGGCAGCGACATGGCATATTCCATACCGATTGCCTCGCGAAACGCCGCCTCGAAACGCTGGTGATAAATGGCATGATCGCCATACCAGGCATTGGCCGCCGCATCCGCCACATAAGAGGTTTCAAGATCGGTAATCCAGGGCCCGGCAACGGGGATGGTCTGGGGCATCAGCCTAGTCTTTCACACATTTCAGATAGCCGTCGGCACAAACGGTAATCAGCAGCTTGCTCTCGATATCGCGATCGATTTCAAACCGGTCATCCTTTTTGAGATATTCCCACACAGCCGTTTTGGGGTTGTTGCCCTTGTCCCAGGGGCGATCGGGAAAAGAGCCTTCGGGCATGTCCTCGACGGTGGTATCCATCACCACACAATAGCTGCCCTTTCCAACCAGCGGTGCATAGGCTTCAAGTTCGCCCATCACATGATCATGTGTGTGGTTGGAATCGAGCACCACCACCACCTTTTTACCTTTGGCAATATCGTGAACTTTCGAAATGATTTCGGGTGCAATGCTGGAACCCTCGATCATCTCAATGCGCTTGAACATGGGATGCTGCTCGATGGCTTCACGGTTGTGGGCACGAATATCAATATCAATACCGAGTACGCTGCCATGTCCCATCAGCTCAAGAATGGACGCATAATAGACCAGCGCCCCGCCATGCGCGATGCCACATTCTATAACAAGGTCGGGTTTAACCTCCCAGATGATCTCCTGCATGGCCACCATATCCTGTGGCAACTGAATGATCGGCCGTCCCATCCATCTGAAATTATAGGCATATTGACAGGGGGCAACCGAACGCAACCACATGCGGGAGCTGGCCTGGAGATCGGAATCGGCGCGCAGCTTGCGGATATTCTCCCTGACCTCGGTCTCAAATTGTTTGATCGGATTCATTGCGCGTCTGTTCTCCATATTCCCAACAATGCTATTTTTCGTTTGTTTCGGTGCTGTCTTCGAGAAATTTTTCCATCAGTACCACATCGTGCCAGCGGTCGTTAAAAAGAAAGGCGCGATGCAGGGTTCCACATTTTTCAAAACCTTTTTTTTCATAAAGGCCGATGGCTGCCAGATTATCGGACCGCACTCTCAGGACGAGCTTGCGCATTCCCCACACCCGGCGCAAATACGGAAAGACCAGTTCCAGAGCCTCACCGCCAAGCCCCTTGCCCTGCGCAGCCGGTGCGAGGCAAATACCCAGTTCGGCATGACGATCAATCCGGTCGAAACCCGTAAACTGCAAAAAACCCGAAGCCTCATCATTTCGGGCATCGGCAATGACGAAAAACAGGCTGTCTTCGGAGCGGCTCTTTTCCGCCAGCCAGCCCCGCACCTGCTCGATTGTGCTTCCCCGCACCCGGGCCATCAGACTGGCTTGCAACTCGACATCGTTTCTGAGTTTTGCCAGTTCCGGAAGGTCATCCTCGCACCAGGCACGCAGCTTTATTTTTTGACCAGAGAGCACGGACTATTCCTGTTCCAGATAAATGATTTGCAAATCGCGATCTTTCAGCCAGTCCATTTCCGCAACGCTGGCACGGGCGATGGCCGGGTTGAGACCAATATACAAAACCTGCACTTCGCGTGGCAATTGTTCCGGTGCAAGGATCGGTTTGTCGAGCAATTTGCGCCCCTGCTGAAACGGACTTTGATCGAGAAAACAGCGAATATTGTCCGGATTATCCAGAATGCTGGCAATCCAGGTTCCGTAAAATCCGGAACCATAGATAGCCGCGGGCCCATCCCCCGCCTGTTGCTCGGCTTGCAACAGATATTTATCGAGGGATTTCCAGTAATCGGCAAGCGCGACAGATTTTTGCAACAAGGGCGCTACGGCCGGTGCCTCGCTGGCCTCCCCCTCTTTTCGCGCCATAACCACAAGCGCACCGCGGTGAACCCCGTCATCAATATCAATATCGGTGAAACCGGCCCGGCGCAGCAGGCGGTCAAGGGATGCCGTTGTAAAATGATTGACGTGATCAATAACGATAAAATCGGCAGGATTGCTCAGCGTATCCGGAACAATGGCATAAAAAACGCCATCCGGTTTCAAAAGCTCGAAAACATGGCGCGCCGTTTTTTCCGGGGTCGGGATATGTTCAAGCGCAAAAAAGGAGGTAACGATATCAAATTTCTGTTGCCAGTGCGGCGGCGTCTCATAGGTCGCCTGACGGTCTTTGGCGATAAAGCGATCCCAGAAGGGTTTATACATGGAGCTGACATCGAACACATGCACATCGAGGTTATAACCCTTTTTCAGCAGCAGACGCGGTGTCGCCGCCTTGGCGCAACCATAATCCAGCAGTGACGCCCCCTCCTCCGGATCCAGCTTTTTCAGCAGAGTTTCAGCCTGATGTTCGGTCCGATAGACAATCTGCTCGCCGCGCACCTCGTAAATCTGGTCTTCTTCCTCTTCATCGATCAAAATCCGGTAATCGCTGTCGTAGTAGGCGTCATTATCCTCAAGCACTTCGCCGCGCAAATGCGAGCATGACGGGCATTGCCAGACCCGCGTTGTGCCCTGTCGGACCTCGCACAGGGAAGTCAGCGCCCTGTCGGAACCGGAACTGAACAAAGGTTCATCGTCCAGCTTTTGTTTACAGATGTTGCAAAGCATATGGTCCCCTGAACTCAGTCGGCGCACAATTCCGGATGGACCGATCGGAAATCGACACCTGATGCATAGGATCCCTTCCAGCCATGACTTTTGCCGACCGGTTCGGCGAAATCAAAATAGCGAAATTGCAGGGACCAGCGGGAGCGGTCGCCATTGTTAACGCCTGATGCATGTAATACGAGGAAATCAATCAGGACAAGGTCTCCGGGTGAACTAAGAGGGGATATCTTTAGATATTTGGCAATATGAGCCTGTTCATCGGCCAGTTTCAGGGCATAGGCCGCCGAACGCCCGTCACTATCAGTTGTCTTCACAGGCAAAGGCCCCTCCACATGGGAACCGGGGCAAAACTGTACCGGACCCAGTTCAGGCGTTACCGGCACCAGCGGACTCCAGAACACAATCCCGTTGAGACTGCGCAATTGCGCCGGATATTCCTGATGCCAGAGCGCCCGAAACTTTTCCTCTCCGGGATTGTCGATGCGGATGCCATAACCACCGGCCGCCACTCCTGGCATACAACCCGGATGCAGGGTTTGCATGATCTGTTCGTGGGCCGGATGTCCCAGCAGGCGGATAAAGGCCGGGATCTGCTTTACGGCATCATAGATCTCCCCGCCCCAGGAACGATTCATCGCAATCAGCTGCTGATAACCGCTATCGAAATTATCACCGTTGAAAGGCGGTCGATCATCCGGGATGCCGTGACGGTCCATGACATGACCGATGATCTGATAAATGCCTCTTTGAACGGGGCGTATCCATTCGTCAAGGTCGTAAAACTGCGGCAGGACCAGCAGCCCCTGTTCGCGAAACTGCTCGACCTGTGAACTGTCCGGAAGCTGATATTCTCTCATGTTGCCTTCTCCTTGTTACAAGGACAATGATTTTTACGACCTTCCGAATGTCCTCTGATATTAACCCTTGCAACAGATAAAAAATCAAGCCCCCCTGTCTCGCATGAAGCGGCGATAATCAATCGCACCCGAGCAGATAAATCGTTCGCCATCCGGACCACAGTTGGCGACGAGGTCCAGAGCCGAAACAAAAGGCGTGAACGGGCCATGCAACTGGGGATATGCATTTTTTTCATAAGCCATGTAACGCACATCGATTCCCGCCCTGCCAAAAAGATCATGATCGAGATAGTTGCCGGCGCCGTGCCCGGTTATATATTCTGTGCCGCCGAGCTTTTGCACGATCGCCAGCACCCGCGCGCTGCCATGACCGCCAATATTCAGATCCCTGACATCAATAAAGCTGGTATCACGGGTTAGCCCGAAACAGTCACAAAGGGCCATCAGGGAAGCGCGCGCCAGAGCACCCAGGGTCATATGTCGCTCGGCATAGACCCCGCGCACCATATCAACAGCCTGCGTCGCAAACGGTGATCCCCGGAAACTTTGTTCCAGCAGAGCCAGATGCCGGTCCTGCCATTCGCTGTAATCCCTGACCCGGACCTCTTCTATGGCCTGCCCCGTTTTCAACCCGGCCAGCGGCACCGTCATCCAGCGTGATCCCTGCGCCGTTTTTATCTGCACCCGATTGGTAAAACTGCCTTTGGAAAACTGCACATCGTCATAGTAAACATAGACATCGCAAAGGCGTATCTGTTCCAGCATCCCCACCCAGGGAAACAGCATCGACTGTGATATGACAATACGCCTGGCAGCCATTGCAGCTCTCCACTTCCTCCATATGCCGGATATAACCTGATCTTCCGCGCCTGAAACCGACGGCTCGGGACCGGGTAACGCGGCCCCTGTTATCCGTCAACCACTTTCGAAGATTGTTCCGCGCAATTCTTGCTGATATACAGAACTGAATTTTGCCACAGCGAGGCGAGGAACAACATGAAAGCCGTCATACTTGCCGGGGGGTACGGGACGCGGATCTCCGAAGAATCCCATCTGCGCCCCAAACCGATGATCGAGATTGGCGGACGGCCCATCCTGTGGCACATCATGAAGCTTTACGCTCATCATGGCATCGACGAATTCATCATCTGCCTTGGCTACAAGGGCTATATGATCAAGGAATATTTCGCCAACTATGTACTCCACAATTCCGACATTACCGTCGATGCCCGCAATGGCGAAATCACCTATCACCAGTCGCAGGCCGAACCCTGGAAAGTGACCCTTGTCGATACCGGCGAAAATGCCATGACCGGCGGACGCCTGAAACGTATCCGCTCCTTTCTTGACCCGGATGAACCCTTTTGCATGACCTATGGCGATGGTGTTTCCGACGTCGATATCGGCGCCCTGGTCGCCTTTCACAAAAAGCACAAAAAACGCGCCACGCTGACCGCTGTTATCCCGCCAGGACGTTACGGGGCCATCGAACTGGAAGGCGATGCAATCAGTCGTTTCATCGAAAAACCGCCAGGTGACAAGGCGCTGATAAATGGCGGTTTTTTTGTACTTGATCCCGATGTCACCGATCTTGTTGAAAATGACCGGACACCCTGGGAAGGCGCGCCGCTCGATCAGCTTGCGGCCAGTGGCGAACTGATGGCCTGGCGTCATCGCGGTTTCTGGCATGCGATGGATACCCTGCGCGATCGCAACCATCTGGAACATTTGTGGGCCACAGGAGAGGCCCCCTGGCAGGTATGGAAAGAGGGAAGCCGCGACAATGAACAAACCGGGGGATAAATGATGGCTGATCCGGCATTCTGGAAGGGCAAACGCGTCCTGCTGACCGGCCATACCGGTTTCAAGGGCGCCTGGGCGGCCCGCTGGCTGTCACGGCTCGGAGCGCAGGTGACGGGCATTGCCCTTGGGCCCGAAACCGAACCGAATCTGTTCGAGCTGGCAAATATATCCCGGGATATTCAATCGCACATTATCGATATATGCGAGGCCGAGCGGCTGGCAAAAGCGGTTACAAAAGCCGACCCGCAGATCATTATTCACATGGCCGCCCAGGCTCTTGTACGGCGTTCCTACACGCAGCCACTGGAAACGCTGGCCAGCAACGTCATGGGCACAGCCAATCTTCTGCAAGCTGCACGTCAGCTCGAGGAACTGCAAACGGTCCTCGTCATTACGTCCGACAAGGTCTATGACAATCATGAACGGAACCGCCCTTTCGAGGAAACCGACCGTCTTGGCGGTCATGACCCCTATTCCGCCTCCAAGGCCGCCGCCGAACTGGTCACCGCCAGTTTTCGGAATTCATTTTTCACGGGCGGCAAGGTCAGAATCGCCACAGCACGCGGCGGCAATGTCATTGGCGGGGGAGATTTTTCCGCAGATCGCATCGTTCCCGATATCTGGCGTGCCGCCCAAACCGGCACCCCCCTTATCCTGCGCTATCCCGAAGCGACCCGCCCCTGGCAGCATGTGCTCGACTGCCTCAACGGCTACTTCCTTTTTATCGAAAAGCTGACCGCGGATGACAAAGGTTCGGCCCTCCCCGACGCACTCAATTTCGGCCCGGACGGCACGGCGACCTTCACGGTGCGGGCGCTCACCGAGACACTTCAAAAAGTGCTGGGCGCTTCACAGGGGTGGCAACAGGAAACCGGCCTCATTCCACGCGAAATGACCACGCTCAGCCTTGATACCGGCAAGGCCCGGCAGCTTCTTTCCTGGCGGGACAGACTGCCGGGAAAAATGTCACTCGACTGGACAGCCCGCTGGTATCTGGCGCTATCCGGGGGGGAAGATATGGACGCCTTTACCA